>CANMUN010000004.1 GCA_947500875.1 Flavobacteriales bacterium
GAAAGGAGCAGAATTGTTGAACCGCAGCATCGAAGTGAAGCCGGGAATCAACATGTTCAACGTAAGCGACTTGAACTTAGCACCAGGCGTGTACTACCTACAAATCGTGAACGGAGAGCGCACCACAGACGTGCTAAAAGAAGTGATTCGATAATCAAATCGACAACGCATAAAGAGAATCCTTCGTTCGCAAGAACGGGGGATTTTTGTTTTAGCCACTAGGCTTCGCAAAAGCGAAAGCGAGAACTATTCTTTCCCACTTTACCGTGGCGAAGAAGGGGGAAGGAAAAATTTGCTTCCCTCCTCGAGGAGGGATTGAGGGAGGTGACACTCAAATGAATCTTACTTCGTAATTGGTGACGACATATTCGCTTTACGACAACTCAAAGCGAAAATAATTTTATCTCTGACACCCACAATATCATTTATAACCTCTTGTTCTCTAAACCGTAAAACGCAATATCCTAAATGCTCAAGATTTGTTTGCCGAATGATGTCTTCCTCTCCTTTAAATTCATGTGAAGAACCATCTATTTCAACGATTAATTTGAATTTTGGAATAAAGAAATCAACGATGTATCGATCAATGGGTCTTTGTCGTTTAATGTTTACCCCGAGTTGTTTACGAGAAAACACTTTTTTCCAGATTAACTTTTCGGCCTTTGAAATGGAATTATTCCGAAGGTTCCGTGCTGTTGGACGAAGTGCTTTGTTATAGTGATGGTTGGAATGCAACTAACTGAGCAATAAACACCGAAACGTACAACCACATATAATTATTTGAATGGCTTAAGAAATAGAACAACCGTCATCCCCTCTGACGGAGTCTGATACTCGTCAGAGTCATCAGACCTCAGTCCCCCTTCGCAGGAGGAGAAAAATTTGCTTCCCTCTTCGCGGGGAGAAGGGAGAAAATGAAAATCATAACATCCTGAAGTCCTAATATCCTGAAGTCCAATAAGACATCAAGACTGAAAGAGAATACAAGAATCCTATGTCACCCCTCTCAATCTCCCCTCAGTGCCTTCGCTGAAGCTTCGGCGCAAGCGAAAGGGGAGAAGATGAAAATCTTAACATCCTAACATCCTGATCTCCTAAAATCCTTTGATCAATTCTTCACCGCCTTAACCGAAGTCTTTTTCTTTTTTTTGAGCTTGGATCCCTCTCTTAATATAGACCTTTCGAAATACCATGTATTTTTTGCTTCTTGTTCATTGAGTTCCACTACCATACATCCGTGGTTGCATAAATCAACGTAGTTCACATGTGGATTGAGAGACTTTTTACGCACCATGCGTTCGACCAAATGAGCTTTAAATGTTGAAATTCGTTCGTCGAGGTTCGCCGAGGTAATCGATGGGGTAACCCATTCTATTCCCAAGGTTCTACCGTCAAAACGCGTTTCAATTCCCATAGAAAAATGGGCGTCACCGGTTAGAATAACGACGTTGTTAATCTTGTTTTTAGCCCAATATTGAAGTAATTGCTTACGTTCTTCAGAATATCCGTCCCACATGTCGTTATTTTTTTTGGATTTCAGGGCTTTTACGACGGCCGGTGGAGATTGAACTGGGTTGAAAATCACCTGATTTCCCCAAATTTTCCAGAGGGTGTTTGAGTCCTTGAGAACTTCGTTTGAAAACCATGTTCGTTGAGCATCGCCCAAAATCGATCGGTTGTTGTCGTCCTCACCTTTACCCTGCTCGGTGCGTGCTTCTAAGCGTTCATCCATCATGTACAAGGAAGCTAATTTACCAAAGGAAAACTTACGTTGAATAGATTGAGCCGGATTTTCGGTAACGGGAAGCCATTCGAAATAAACTTTTCGTGCCGTATTTTTTCGTTCATTCCAAGCTCCTTCTTCTGCTTGATGATTCTGTGCGCCATCCTTGTAGGCGTCGTTCGCTATTTCATGGTCATCCCATACCGTAATAAAACTGTAAGCCGCGTGCAAATCTTGAAGGTTTGGGTCGAGCCGGTATTGAGCATAACGCGAACGATAATCTTCTAAACGTACGATTTCTTTTCCAGGAAGGTGTTTTCTCGGTAGATCCTTATTCCCGTATACGCCAGGGCCATGTTCGTAGATATAATCTCCTAAATGAACGACAAAATCGATGTTTTCCATTCGAGCGATCCTGCCGTAGGCATTGAAATAACCCCATTCATAGTTGCTGCAACTTACCACAGCGAACAAAACCGTTTTACAATCCTCACAGCTGGTTTTGGCTCGGCCCACCCGAGACGTGTCATTTCCATAAATAAATCGGTAATAATAGGTTTGTGCTTCCGCTAAGGATCCGATATCAAATTTCAACGAATATCCGTTATCCGCCCCTGGGATTTGATTTTTTTGAGCTACAAGTTGAAGAAAGTTGGGGTCTTTGCTTACTTCGCATTTCACCAAATTACCGTTCATGATTTTGAAAGGGTTCAGTTGTGTAAGCACAATGAAAGAATGGGGCCGTGGGTCACCTGATGAAACGCCAAAAGGAAAGGTTCCCATCGAGGAAATTTGTTGGTTAATTTCATCGCAATAGATCGATTGTCCAAACATACGAGAAAAAAGACTCAGCGTTAAGAGCATTAAACGAAATTTCATTGCTTCGGTTTTTCACAAAGCTACAAAGCTATTTCGGTCGGTTTGTTTTCTTAAGGTTAACTTATTACCTTAGCAAAGAATTACAGCATCAACAACATGAAATCTTTTTTACCTATTCTGTCTTTGTTCTTTATGTCGTTTTCCTTTGCTCAGACGGTTGTTTGGCAAGATGATTTTGAAACTACAGCCAATTGGACTTTGAATGTCACTTCTGGTACAAACGGATTGGACGCGAATGTTTGGGTTATTTCTGATGCCGAAGGGGGAGTTGCTGCCGGAGGATGCGGAGTAGCTTCGAATGGAAATAAAACCTTGCATGTAGGTTGCCAAGGAGCATGGTGCGTTGGTACCGGCGCCACCTACAATGCAGGTGATGGTGGATTGGGTTTTATTGATGCAGTTACCAACAAACGAGCACTTTTCGCATCCAATATCAACACCTTGAATACGCAAAACCTGTCCCTTGAGTTCGATTACATCGGCATTGGTCAGCAAGGTTTCGATTTCGGAACGGTTCTCTACAGCACAAATGGCGGGTCCACGTGGAATAACTTGCAAATAATTTCTCCTGCCCAAACTTGTGCCAGCGGTCAAGGGCTTTGGTCGCATGTTTCCTTTCCGCTTCCAGCTCAATGTGCCAACATCAACAACCTTCGAATCGGTTTTCAATGGCAAAATGATAACGACGGTGCTGGATCTGATCCATCATTGTCCATCAACAACGTTAAAATTACTTCCCCTGCTCAACCCTCGGTCACCGCTTCTTTTACGCTCAGCAGCGATGCACCTTGCATGGGAGATTGCATTTCTATTGCAAATACAAGTGCGGGAGCATCTACCTATGCCTGGAGTTTTGGTAATGGTCAGTCTTCGACCTTGCAAAATCCACCTCAAGTATGTTATGCGGCGCCAGGAACCTACAATGTTCAATTAATTGCCTGCGATGCTAATACCTGCGATACGAGCACAACAGCAGTCACGGTTCAACCCCTCCTAACCGGAACAGTGAATGTCACCAGTCAAGGTGCTTATACCTGGCCTTTCAATGGTATGGTTTACACCACCTCCGGCACCTTTATCGACACAGCTGCCAACGCGAATGCGTGCGATAGCGTAGTGACTCTGGTCTTAATTATCAATACAGGAAGTCTTAGCGAACTTATAACTTCAAACACCTCTGCTTTGCTGAAAATTACGGATGTTTCAGGGCGTGAAATGGACCTAACGAAAGGTCAAGTTATATTGCTCTATTTTTCCGATGGCACCATTCAAAGAATTTATATCAAAGAATAATGGCTCAGTTATTTAAATTCCGGTTTTCTGTTTTTTTATGGCTTATGTTCATCGGATTTTTCTCCTTTGATGCCCGATCTACCCACATCCTTGGAGGTGAAATTTACTATGATTCCTTGGGAAATGGATTTTATAAAGTAACGTTTGAAATCTACCGGGATTGCAACAGTGCCACGGCATACGATAACCCCTTGGTTTATACGGTTTTTTATGGGGATGGTACTTACTTCAACGAATTTGTTGTTGACTTAAACTCAAGTTCCATTCTTCCCATTGTTTACGATGACCCTTGCGTTACACCGCCGAACAACATTTGCGTGGAGAAGGGCATCTACATCGATACCATTCAATTATCTTTTAACCCTTCGGGATACCACATTTCTTATCAGCGCTGTTGTTGGGCGAACAATGTAGACAACATCATAGATCCAGGAAATAATGGTATTACGTTGACCACTTTTGTTCCCGGTTCCGATTTAACAGGGATATACAATCAAGGAGCACGGTTTTTAAATTATCCTCCCTTGGTATTGTGCGCTCAGAACACCTTGAACTTTAACCACATCGCTTTCGACCCTGACGGAGATTCGTTGACGTATGAGTTAGCCGACCCTCTAGAAGGAGGAAGCATTGGTAACATTATTCCAAATCCTGAAAGCCCACCACCCTACAATGGAGTTCTTTGGAATCCTGGTTTTTCGACATTCGTTCCTTTTGGGGCGGGTTCAAATATTACCATTAATCCTCAAACAGGGATGATGTCGTTTACCCCGAATAACATTGGGAATTTTGTGGCGGGTGTTAAGGTTAATGAATACCGCAACGGAATACTGATTAATTCAAAAATCAGAACCTTCTCGTTTCGAGTGGTGGTTTGTCAGGTGGATATTCCGATAAGCGTGAATATCACCGGCCCACCTCAGTTAATCGAGGATTGCGGTTATGCGGGATTCATCATTTCACGAACGGATACCACAGAAAACTTGGTGGTTCAAATTGGATTAGGAGGTACATCAACCAACGGAGTCGATTATCCATACATTCCGGATTCCTTGGTGATTCCTGTTGGAGTTAGTGCGGATACTATTAGCATTGAGGCTTTGATGGATGCCCTGGTGGAGGACACGGAGACCGTTTTTTTCAGCGTGATTGTTCCTAATCCTTGCGATGGGACCTTCGATACAACTTCGATATCCTTGAATCTTGTTGATTACCAACCTTTGGAAATCGTTGGACCGGACTCCTTAAATGTTTGCATTTTAGGAGGCGAAGTTCCCTTTCTAACGTGCACGGTTTCCAACGGGGTATCGCCTTATCAATACAATTGGGAACCGGGGCCATTTTCCAACAGCGATTCGGTTTCGCTGGGCGGCTTCTCGCTTCAACCCAATGAAAACATCTTTTATGTAGAAGTGCAAGACGTTTGTGGCAAAACCATTTCGTTGAATCCCATTTACGTATACAATCAGTGTCCTCTCGAAGCTCCCAATGTAATGACTGTGGACGGCAATGGAGTCAACGATGTTTTCATCGTTCAGCATTTGGAAGATTACGATGCCGTTCAGCTTCGGATTTTTAACCGTTGGGGTAATTTGATCTATGAAAATGAAGCCTATCAAAACGATTGGTCAGGGACAGACTTGTCGGGTAAAAAATTGGTGGATGGAGTTTATTTTTACACGGTAGTTCCTCAAAGTGCTAAGTACACCTACGACGATCAAGAGAAAACACAATTCACGCTCCATGGATTCGTGCATGTGTTGAATAAGTAATTTCATGCAACGGCCGGCATGGCAAATCTCGGACTGGGAGTTTTTAATTTAGCATCGAATGTTGTCCTAACATTACTTAAAGCTTTTGCGGGAGTTGTTGGAAATTCCAACGCATTGGTAGCGGACGCCATCGAGTCCCTTATGGACATATTTTCCTCGTTTTTTGTGGTAATTGGAATGCGGTACGCTGCCAAACCTGCCGACGAAAACCATCCCTACGGCCATGGTAAAATCGAACTTTTGATTACTTTTTGCATCGTATTGATGTTGTTCATTTCAGCTACCGGGATTGCTTTTGACGCCATTTGGAACTTTTACGAACCTCAGGAAGCCCCTGCGTTATGGACCTTGTGGGTAACGCTTGGTATTATCGCATGGAAGGAATTGGTTTTTCGAGTGAATCTACATTATGCGAATCAACAGAACAACGCGATGTTGAAGGCAGAGGCATGGCACCAACGAAGTGATGCAATTTCCTCGCTCGCAGCGTTGGTAGGGATTGGGGCGGCCGTTTTTTTGGGAAAAGGATTTGAAATTGCTGACGAGTGCGCAGCGCTTTTTGCCTCGGGTATTATACTTTTTAATGCCTGGAGAATCTTTAGGTCAGCGCTCGGAGATTTTATGGATGAACAAATTCACGACGATATACTTCAACGAATTATGGAGGTGAGTCAAACCGTTGAAGGAGTTGAAAACCTGGAAAAATGCAGAATTCGCAAGGTTGGATCAACCTATGTAGTAGACCTACACGCAAGAGTCGATGGAAGGTTAACCGTTACGAGGGGGCACGAAATTGCTCATCGTTTAAAGGATCAATTGTGCGGCAAGATTCCAGAGTTGCATTTGGTCAACATTCACGTTGAACCTTGTACGATCAACGCGTAGAAGGAAAAACAAGATATTTTAAAAGTTTTTTCGCTTTTCGCTTGTACAATAGTTTAAACCTCGTATCTTTGCACCCCTCAAAGAGCGTTTGAGGTTTTAATATATTGTTTAATTAAGAGTATTTTTTATGCCAACTATACAACAATTAGTTCGCAAAGGAAGAACAGCGGTAGCGCACAAAAGTAAGTCTGCTGCACTTGATTCATGTCCTCAACGAAAAGGAGTTTGTGTTCGTGTTTATACGACCACTCCAAAAAAACCAAATTCAGCCATGCGCAAGGTGGCAAGGGTTCGTTTGACCAACGGTCGCGAAGTCAATGCCTACATTGGAGGTGAAGGACATAACCTTCAGGAACACTCCTTGGTATTAGTACGTGGCGGAAGGGTAAAAGACCTACCAGGGGTTCGATATCACATTGTTCGCGGTGCAGAAGATACTGCCGGTGTTCAAGGCCGTTCACAAAGAAGAAGTAAGTACGGAACCAAGCGTCCGAAAGCTGCTAAAAAATAATCTAACGATCAATTTGCGATAATATAAAGAGCGATGAGAAGAAGAAAAGCTAAAAAAATTGCCATACTCCCAGATCCAAAATTTCAGGAGCAAGTGGTGACAAAATTCGTTAACAACTTGATGTATTCCGGTAAAAAGAGTCTTGCTTTCAAGATTTTTTACGATGCAATCGATTTGGTTGAAAAGAAAATTGAAGACAATTCCGGTTTGGACGTTTGGAAAAAAGCCATCGAGAACGTTACACCAAGTGTAGAGGTTCGAAGCCGTCGTGTCGGTGGTGCAACGTTCCAAATTCCTACGCCAGTTCGTGAGGAGCGTAAGTCTTCCTTGGCCATGAAGTGGTTAATCGGATATGCAAGAAAGCGTAACGAAAAAACCATGTCTCAAAAATTAGCGGCTGAAATCATTGCTGCCTCGAAAGAGGAAGGTGCAGCTTTCAAAAAGAAAGAAGATACCATCAGAATGGCCGAAGCAAACAAAGCATTTTCACATTTCAGATTCTGAGACCATGGCACGAGATTTAAAATATACACGAAACATTGGTATTGCGGCCCACATTGATGCTGGAAAGACGACTACCACGGAACGTATCCTTTTCTACGGAGGTGTAAACCATAAAATTGGTGAAGTACACGACGGAGCAGCAACCATGGACTGGATGGAGCAAGAGCAGGAGCGTGGTATTACCATAACCTCTGCAGCAACCACGCTGACTTGGAGTTACCGAGGTACGCCTTACCATGTTAATATCATTGACACCCCAGGACACGTGGATTTTACCGTTGAGGTAAATCGGTCCCTTCGCGTATTAGATGGTTTAGTTTTCTTGTTTTCAGCGGTAGACGGTGTTGAACCGCAATCGGAGACAAACTGGAGATTGGCCAACAACTACAACGTTCCGAGAATTGGATTTGTTAACAAAATGGACCGTCAAGGGGCAGATTTCTTGAAGGTATGTAAACAAGTGAAAGATATGCTTGGAAGCCATGCTCTACCATTGCAAATTAACATTGGCGAAGAGGATAATTTCAAAGGTGTTGTTGACTTAATTAATTTTCGAGGTATCGTTTGGAACGAGGACGATTACGGAATGACCTTCAAGGAGGTTGAAATTCCAGCCGATATCATCGACGAAGCCCGTGAGTTAAGAGGGAATTTGTTAGAGGCGGTTGCAGAGTTCGATGAGACCTTGATGGAGAAGTATTTTGAAGATGAGAACTCCTTAACGGAGCGTGAAATCCTGAATGCCTTGCGTCAAGCAACCATTTCCGGAAAAGTGGTTCCAATGATGTGCGGATCGTCTTTCAAGAATAAAGGCGTTCAGGCAATGTTGGATATGGTGATGGAAATTTTACCTTCTCCACTTGATATCGAAGCGATAACAGGAATCAACCCTAAAACGGATGAAGAGGTGACGCGTAAGCCATCGTATGATGAGCCTTTTGCTGCACTAGCGTTTAAAATCGCTACCGATCCATTTGTGGGCAGGTTGTGTTTTACACGTGTTTATTCGGGAATGTTGCAAGGAGGATCTTACATTTTGAACACTCGTTCAGATAATAAAGAGCGTATTTCTCGAATTTTCCAAATGCACGCAAACAAGCAAAATCAAGTTCCACAACTTGGAGCAGGCGATATCGGTGCCATTGTTGGATTTAAGGATATCCGAACCGGTGATACGCTATGTGCTGAGAATGCTCCTATCGTTCTTGAATCCATGGTATTCCCGGATCCGGTAATTGGATTGGCGATTGAGCCTAAAACCCAAGCAGATACCGATCGTTTGTCAACTGGTCTATCTAAACTTTCTGAGGAAGATCCAACGTTCCGAGTGAATACGGATCAAGATACAGGTCAAACCATTATCTCAGGAATGGGTGAGCTACACCTTGAGATCATTGTAGACCGCTTGAAGCGTGAATTTAAAGTTGAGGTAAACCAAGGAGCTCCGCAGGTTGCATACCGTGAGGATATTTCCGGTGCCACAGAACACCGTGAAGTGTACAAGAAACAGACGGGTGGTCGTGGTAAATTTGCCGACATTTTGGTTAAAATTTCACCGCAGGATAATGCTGAGAAGAAAGGACTCGAATTCGTGAATAGCATTAAAGGTGGTAACATTCCACGTGAATTCATCCCTTCTGTTGAGAAAGGATTCAAGGAGTCGATGAAAAACGGTGTTTTGGCAGGATTCCCCTTGGAGGCAATGAAAGTTGAGTTGATTGACGGTTCATTCCACGCGGTTGACTCGGATTCACTTTCTTTTGAATTGTGTGCGAAAATGGCTTACAGAGATGCAGTGAAGAAATGTTCACCGATTTTGTTGGAGCCGATCATGAAAATTGAAATCGTTACACCGGAGGAGTACTTTGGAGACGTTCAGGGAGACCTTAACCGTCGACGTGGTATGCCAACTGGAATGGATGATCGCAATGGCGCAAAAGTGTTGAAAGCAGACGTACCTCTTTCAGAAATGTTTGGATATGTGACCCAGTTGCGTACCATTACATCGGGAAGAGCGACGTCATCCATGGAGTTTTCACACTACGCACCAGCGCCCAAGAACATCGCGGAAGACGTTATTAGTAAAAGTGGAAAAGTTTCAGCGTAATTAGAGAAGATTATGAGCCAAAAAATTAGAATAAAATTAAAGTCTTACGACCATAACTTGGTGGATAAATCTGCCGAGAAAATCGTAAAAACGGTAAAATCTACCGGTGCGGTAGTTAGCGGTCCTATTCCACTTCCTACGCACAAAAGAATTTACACGGTATTGCGCTCTCCGCACGTGAATAAAAAAGCCCGTGAGCAGTTTGAACTTTGTTCGTACAAGCGGCTTTTGGACATTTACAGCAGTTCTTCAAAAACGGTTGATGCCCTTATGAAATTAGAGTTGCCGAGCGGTGTTGACGTTGAGATAAAAGTATAATAATAGAATAATTAAGTTATGTCAGGAATAATTGGACGAAAAATCGGAATGACTAGCATCTACAGTGCCGAGGGTAAAATTTTACCATGCACGATTATTGAGGCTGGTCCCTGCGTAGTTACGCAAGTAAAAACGGTGGACAGAGATGGTTACGACGCAGTTCAGTTGGGTTATGGGAAGCGTAAAGACAAGAATACCCCAAATGCATTGAAAGGCCACTTTAAAAAAGCCAACACAGAACCTAAAGCCAAATTGGTGGAATTTAAAGATTTCAACGAAGTGTCTTTAGGAGATGAAGTGAACGTGAGTGTATTTGAAGAGGGTGAGTTTGTAGATGTAGCCGGAACCACCAAAGGTAAAGGTTTTCAAGGGGTGGTTCGACGACACAACTTCGGCGGTGTTGGTCAGTCAACGCACGGTCAGCACAACCGTCTTCGTGCTCCAGGTTCAATTGGTGCATGTTCTTATCCTGCTCGCGTATTCAAAGGTATGCGAATGGCAGGTCAAATGGGTAACAAGCGAAGAACGCAGAGCAACCTTGAAATTTTGAAGGTTTTGGTTGATAAAAACATGATAATCATCAAAGGATCTATCCCAGGAGCGAAAGGTTCTTTTGTAACAATTGAGAAGTAATGGAGGCGAATTTATACAATGCAAACGGTAAGGTTGCTTCATCTAAAGTGACGCTTTCGGATGAGGTGTTTGGAATCGAACCGAATAATCATGCAATCTATTTAGATGTTAAACAGCATTTAGCGAACCGTCGTCAGGGTACGCACAAATCAAAGGAGCGTAATGAAGTTTCCGGTTCAACCAAAAAATTAAAGAAGCAAAAAGGAACGGGAGGAGCTCGTGCCGGAAGTGTTAAATCAGGTACACGTGTAGGTGGTGGACGAATTTTTGGACCAAGACCTCGAAACTACCATTTCAAGTTAAACGTAAAATTGAAAAGACTGGCTCGTAAATCAGCTTTCTCTTACCAAGTGAAACAAGATGCATTGATGGTTTTGGAAGACGTTCAGTTCGATGCAATAAAGACCAAGGAATTTGTTGGTTTAGTTAATGCACTATCCCTGAACAACCAGAAGGTCCTTTTGATTTTAGGCGAAAAAACAGATTCTGTATACTTAGCATCTAGAAACCTAAAGAAGGTGAAGGTTGTGACTGCGGATTCTTTCAATACGTATGATGTGTTGAATGCTAGAAAAGTTTTGGTAACCCAAACAGCGGTGAGCCGTATTGAAGAAATTCTTAATTAAGCGAAGATCATGCAAGGAATAATTATCAAACCACTTATTACCGAGAAAGCGACTTTCGCTTCAGAGGGAAATAACGTTTTCACGTTTGAGGTAGACAGAAAAGCCAACAAGATTGAAATCAAAAAGGCGATTGAAAAGACCTACAGCGTACACGTAACAGATGTTCGTACCATGAATTTCGGTGGCGGAAAATCTTCGAAGAAATATACCAATAAAGGAATTGTTGAACAGCGAAGCAAACAATGGAAAAAAGCCCTTGTGTCTGTCGCTACGGGCGAAACCATTGATTTGTTTAACAACTATTAATTGAGCAATGAGCGTAAGAAAGTTTAAACCAACCACTCCGGGACAGCGTCACAAGGTAGCTTTGGACATGTCAGGAATCACCGCAGCGAAGCCCGAAAAGAGCTTGGTTAAAGGAGGAACAAAGTCTGGAGGTCGAAACAACGACGGACGCATGACCATGCGTTACATCGGAGGAGGACACAAGCAAAAATACCGTATGGTAGATTTCAAGCGTAACCGTTTCGATATACCTGCCACCGTAAAGTCCATTGAATACGATCCGAACCGTACAGCAAATATTGCTTTATTATATTATGCCGATGGTGTGAAGAGTTATATTCTTGCTCCAAACGGATTGAAAGTGGGTGACACCGTCGTTTCAGGTAAAACGGCGACTCCAAATGTAGGAAATGCCATGTTTTTATCAGACGTTCCATTGGGAACCATGATTCACAACATCGAGTTAATGCCTGGAAAAGGCGGTTCGGTTGCGCGAGGCGCAGGAGTTTATGGACAGTTAGCGGCACGTGAAGGGAAATTTGCGGTAGTTAAAATGCCCTCTGGAGAAACTCGAATGATTTTGGTTACGTGTTTAGCTACAGTGGGTGTTGTATCCAATGGAGAACACAACTTAGAGCGGTCAGGTAAAGCGGGAAGATCTCGGTGGTTAGGTCGTCGTCCACGCGTTCGTGGGGTTGTGATGAATCCCGTTGATCACCCGATGGGTGGTGGTGAAGGGCGTAATGCCGGTGGACACCCAAGATCTCGTAACGGTATGCCAGCAAAGGGATACAAAACCAGATCGAAAACCAAATATTCGAACAAGTTTATTATTGAAAGAAGAAAAAAATAACGTAGTATGAGTCGTTCCTTAAAAAAACCGCCTTTTGTGCACTACAAGTTAATGAAACGTGTAGATGATGCTCAGGCTTCTAACAGTAAAGCCGTTATTAAGACTTGGTCGAGGGCTTCAACAATCACCCCTGATTTCGTTGGTTTAACGTTCGCTGTGCACAACGGTCACAAGTTTATCCCGGTTTTCGTAACCGAGAACATGGTGGGACATAAGCTAGGTGAATTTTCTCCAACTCGAATGTTTCGTGGTCATGGTGGAAACAAAAAAGATAAAAAACGATAAGATAATTATACAGAATCATGGGCGCTAGAAAAAGAGTTAAAGCAGAGGAATTGAAAAGCGAAAAAAAGCAAATAGCGGTCGCTAAGTTGAACAATTCGACAATTTCTCCTCGTAAAATGCGAATGGTTGCGGATTTAATCCGTGGTGTTGAAGTCAATAAAGCTTTGAACATCCTCACCCACAATGCAAAGTTTGCATCGGTTGGTTTAGAGAAGCTACTGCGTTCGGCTATTTCCAACTGGGAACAAAAAAATGAAGGAAAGGATGTTAGCGAGCATGGCCTCGTAGTAAAATCCATTGAGGTTTCTGGAGGATCAATGCTTAAAAGAATCCAACCTGCTCCTCAAGGTAGAGCTCACAGAATTAGAAAACGATCAAATAATGTTACTATCATCGTTGATGGTGTAAATGCTTAAATAATATGGGACAAAAAACAAATCCAATTGGAAATCGCTTAGGGTACATTCACGGTTGGGAATCGAACTGGTACGGAGGCACAGATTATGGCGATAAAATCGTTGAAGACGATAAAATCCGTAAGTATTTAAGTGCTCGTTTTGTTAAGGCAAGCATTGCTAAAATCATCATCGAACGAACCTTTAAATTGGTAACCGTTACCATTAACACGGCTCGTCCAGGAGTTATCATCGGTAAAGGCGGACAGGAAGTTGACAAATTGAAAGAAGAGTTAAAGAAACTTACCGGAAAAGAAATTCAAATCAACATTTTTGAGGTAAAGCGTCCAGAACTTGATGCTCGTTTAGTAGCAGATGCTGTTGCCCGTCAACTTGAGGCTCGTATTTCTTTTCGTCGTGCGATTAAAATGGCGATCGGTGGCACGATGCGTATGGGTGCAGAAGGCATTAAGATCAAAATCTCTGGCCGTTTGAATGGGGCAGAAATGGCGCGTTCTGAAATGTACAAAGACGGAAGGACACCGCTTCACACATTCCGTGCAGACATTGATTACGCTGTGGCTGAGGCACACACAACGTATGGGCGACTTGGTATCAAAGTTTGGATTTGTAGAGGGGAAGTTTACGGTAAAAGAGATTTGGCTCCTAACGTGGGTCAATCAACCGCAGGACCTTCTTCGAACAATAACGCACCGGCACAGAGAAGAAAGAAAAAATAAGACGGATAAATTCAAAGAGTCATGTTACAACCAAAAAGAACGAAATTTAGAAGGGTACAGAAAGGTAGAAATCGTGGGCTTGCGCACAGTGGTTCTACGCTTGCTTTTGGATCCTTTGCTTTAAAAACCTTGGAGCCAGGTTGGATTACATCCCGGCAAATAGAAGCCTCAAGGATTGCGGTAACGCGTTACATGAAGAGGGAAGGAAAGGTTTGGATTCGAATTTTCCCGGATAAACCAGTAACCGCGAAGCCGGCAGAGGTAAGGATGGGTAAAGGTAAAGGAGCACCAAGCCATTGGGTTGCTGTAGTAAAACCTGGACGTATTATGTTTGAAGCAGACGGCGTACCCTACGAGATAGCCAAAGAGGCTATGCGTTTAGCGGCTCAAAAACTTCCAGTAAAATGCAAGTTCGTGGTTAGAAATGATTTTGAAATTCCAGCATAAAACGGTACAATGAAAAAAATAGACCTATCAAATTTATCCGATCAAGAACTACAGCAAAAAGTAGTGGAGTTCAAAGGACAAATGGAGAGCTTGAGATTGAGCCATAAAATGTCTCCAATCGAAAACCCCATGAGAATAGCGAAACTTCGTAAGACGATTGCACGTTATTGTACAGAATTAACTAAAAGACAACACGCGGCAGCTTAGCCGATAAATTAAATGCTTACTATGGAAAAGCGAAACTTAAGAAAAGAACGAATTGGAACGGTTACTAGCGATAAAATGGACAAATCCATTGTTGTTGCAGTAGAGCGTAAAAAGAAACACCCGAAGTACGGAAAGTTTGTTAAAACGACCACCAAGTTTGTTGCCCACGACGAAAAGAACGAAAGCAATATTGGTGACACCGTGAAAATTATGGAAACTCGCCCCTTGAGTAAAACCAAGAATTGGCGGATGGTAGAAATTGTTGAAAGAGCGAAATAACCTGAGAAATGATACAAGTAGAGTCAAGATTATCTGTTGCAGACAATTCCGGAGCGAAGGAAGTGCTTTGCATTCGTGTCCTAGGAGGCACCAGAAGAAGATATGCGTCCATAGGTGATAAAATCGTGGTAGCTGTGAAAAGCGCCATGCCAACTGGAGCAGTTAAGAAAGGAGCTGTTGCTACAGCCGTAGTGGTGCGCACGAAGAAAGAAATTCGAAGAGCAGATGGATCCTACATCCGTTTTGATGACAATGCTTGTGTTATTTTAAATCAGGCAGGGGAGATGCGAGGCACTCGGATTTTTGGACCAGTTGCTCGTGAGTTACGAGAAAACAATTACATGAAAATTGTTTCACTAGCACCGGAGGTGTTGTAAAATTGACGTTGTATGCAAACGAAATTAAAAATAAAAGTTGGGGACCTCGTTAAGGTAATTAGCGGTGAGTCAAAAGGCCAAGAAGGCAAAATCATTTCCATCAACCGCACCAAAATGCGTGCATCGGTTGAAGGAGTGAACATGGTGAAACGCCATACGAAGCCAAGTGCTTCCAATCCACAAGGTGAAATCGTTGAAAAAGAAGGAACGATTCACGTTTCAAACCTAATGGTAGTGGTTGGTGGTCAAGCTACGCGTGTTGGCCGAAAACCAAACGATGCAGGTAAATTAGTACGTTTTTCAAAGAAATCAGGGGAGGTGATTAAATAATGAGCTATACACCACGACTTAAAGAGAAATACAGCGCCGAAATCATTGGCGGATTAACCGAAAAGTTCGGTTATAAATCATCTATGCGTGTTCCTAAACTCACAAAAATTGTGTTGAGCCAGGGAATGGGTGATGCGGTTGCTGACAAGAAAATGATTGAAAGCGCGGCAGCAGATTTGTCAAGAATTGCAGGCCAAAAAGCAATCACTACCAATTCTAAGAAAGATATCTCGAATTTCAAACTGAGAAAAGGAATGCCTATCGGTACAAAAGTTACGCTTCGTGGCGATCGTATGTACGATTTTCTAGACCGTTTTCTTTCGGTTTCTTTACCGAGAACACGAGATTTTAGAGGAATTAATCCAAAAGGATTCGATGGAAGAGGCAATTTCAATATGGGAATCAAGGAACACATCATCTTCCCAGAGATTGATATCGATAAAGTGAATAAAATCCTGGGAATGGATATCACCTTCGTAACCACAGCAGGGAGCGATGAAGAAGCAAAAGCATTGTTAGACGCATTTGGGTTTCCATTTGCAAAAAAATAAGAGAAATGGCAAAAGAATCAATGAAAGCGCGGGAGCGCAAACGCGAAAGAATGGTAGCTCGCTTTGCTAAAAAGCGTAAAGAACTAACGCAAGTTTTGAAATCTACTTCCAGCGATGAGAATGTAGTGAATCAAAAATGGGATGCGATGATGGCCCTTCAAAAAATGCCGGCTAATTCCTCGAAAATCCGTTTGCATAACCGATGTGGATTAACCGGAAGACCCCGAGGTTACATGCGTCATTTTGGAATTTCAAGGGTAACGTTTCGGGAAATGGCACTTGCTGGGAAAATCCCAGGAGTGAGAAAAGCGAGTTGGTAATTAACGATAAAGAACTAGAGAAACATGACAACAGATCCAATAGCAGATTTTTTAACCCGAATTCGAAACGCAAGTTCCGTAGGGCTTAAAACCGTGGAAATTCCCGCTTCGAATACAAAACGAGCTATGACTCAAATTTTGTTTGATCAGGGCTATATTTTGAACTATAAAGTGGAAGAGGATAACAAGCAAGGAATCATCAAAATTGCCTTGAAATACAATCTTACTACCCGTGTTCCAGCCATTACAAAACTTGAGCGCATTTCTAAACCGGGACTCCGAAAGTATGCAGGTGGTGATGAGCTTCCACGCGTGTTGAACGGTCTCGGAATTGCGATTGTTTCAACTTCAAAAGGAGTTATTACGGACAAAGAAGCGCGAAAATTGAACGTGGGTGGAGAGGTTTTGTGTTACGTTTATTAAAATTTAAGCAATGTCAAGAATTGGAAAAATGCCCATTACCATTCCTGCCGGTGTCGAATATCGACTCGATGGAAATGTGGTAACTGTAAAAGGCAAAAAAGGAGAGTTAAAGCAAGAAATTGACTTGAACGGGATTTCGTTGAACTTGGAGGGTAATGTGCTTACGTTATCTCGTGCTACAGATGCTCCGGATCATCGTTCAAAGCATGGCCTATACCGCGCATTGATTCAAAACATGATTGTAGGAGTTTCCGAAGGTTTTTCGAAAGAAATGGAGGTTGTTGGTGTGGGTTACCGTGCAAATGCTACAGGTCAAATGTTAGAGTTGGCACTTGGTTTTTCACATCAAATAGTTTTCGAAATTCCGAAAGAAGTACAGTGTACAACAGTAACCGAAAAAGGTAAGGCTCCGATTGTGAAATTAGAATCGCATGACAAGCAACTTTTAGGTGCAGTTGCAGCTAAAATCAGAAGCCTAAGAAAACCTGAACCGTACAAAGGAAAAGGTATCAAGTTCGTTGGAGAAGTATTAAGAAGAAAAGCCGGTAAATCTGCTGGTAAGAAATAAAAGTTAAGGAAATGGCACTAAAGAAAACATTGCGCAGAGCAAAAATTAAACGAAGAATTCGTAAGAAAGTGTTCGGTACTACCGCCGTTCCAAGGTTATCCGTTTTTCGCAGCAACAAACAAATCTATGCCCAAATTATCGATGATACTACGGGTAAAACATTGGCATCCGCTGGCTCTTTGAAAAACGATGCCGCTAACGGAGTTGCGAAAAAAGAACAAGCAACCTTGGTGGGTAAAATGATTGCTGAAAATGCCGTTAAGGCAGGAATTCAACAGGTAGTTTTTGACCGTAATGGATATTTATACCACGGTCGTGTTAAATGTTTGGCTGACTCAGCTCGTGAGGCCGGACTTAAATTCTAATACCATTAAAGAACATGAATAAAGTTAAAACATCTGAAATTGAATTGAAGGATAAATTGGTTGCCGTAAACCGTGTTACCAAAGTAACCAAAGGTGGTCGAACCTTCAGCTTCTCAGCGATTGTGGTAGTAGGAGACGAAAACGGTGTCGTGGGTCAAGGTCTAGGAAAAGCCAAAGAAGTTACAGAGGCCATTACTAAAGGTATCGATGACGCGAAGAAGAATTTGATTCGAGTTCCAATTCGCAAAGGAACGGTTCCGCATTCACAGAAGGGTAAATACGGAGGTGCAGAGGTGTTATTGAAGCCGGCAACCGACGGAACGGGTGTTATTGCAGGTGGTGCGATGCGAGCGGTTCTGGAGAGCGTAGGGGTACACAACGTACTTGCTAAGTCTCAAGGATCCTCCAATCCGCACAATGTTGTAAAAGCCACGATGGATGCCCTTTCGAAAATGAGGGACGCATCAGCAGTAGCTCGTCAAAGAGGCATTGATTTAGAGAAAGTATTTAACGGATAATATTGCAGCGATGAGCATCATTAAAATTAAACAAGTTAGAAGCGCCATTAAAAGGCCAGCGGACCAAAAGGCGACCATTAAAGCCCTGGGCTTTAGAAAACTGAACCATGTACTTGAAAAGGAAAATACTCCTCAGGTGCAAGGGATGATTAATAAAGTAAAGCATTTAGTTCAAATTATTGACTAATTCAAAATACGATAAAAATGAGTTTAAGTAAATTATCACCGGCTAAAGGTTCGGTACACAGTGAAAAGAGAATCGGACGTGGTCACGGTTCAGGAGGTGGTGGTACCGCTACACGTGGTCACAAAGGAGCCAAATCCCGTTCAGGATACTCCAAGAAAATTGGTTTTGAGGGAGGTCAAATGCCCTTACAGCGACGAGTACCTAAGTTTGGCTTCAAGAATATTAACCGTGTTGAATACAAGGCAATTAACCTTGATTCATTGCAGATGTTGGCTGAAACAAAAGGCATCACGGAATTTAACTTGGACACCTTTTTGGCGAATGGGTTGATTTCCGGTACCAAATTGGTTAAAATTTTGGGTCGTGGTGAGCTTAAAGCTTCCGTGAAAGTGGAGGCGCATCACTTTTCTGCTAAGGCGGTAAGTGCTATCGAGGCAGCCGGTGGTTCCATCGCTAAAATTTAATTCCGATGAAAAGACTTATAACCAATCTTAAAAACATTTGGAGCGTTGAAGAACTTCGGCAGCGAATTCTGTTAACCCTAGGGTTGGTTCTTGCTTATCGAGTGGGGTCCTTTGTGATATTGCCAGGAATCAATTACGCTGCACTTGAGGGGGCAGCAGCAGGAAGTTCAGACGCTCAGAAAGGCATCGAAAACCTACTTTCTTTGTTTTCGGGAGGCGGTTTCACCAATGCATCGGTCATGGCACTTGGAATCATGCCGTACATCTCTGCCTCTATAATCATGCAGCTTTTGGGTATGGCAGTTCCTGCGGTTCAAAAACTTCAAAACGAAGGGGAATCAGGGCGAAAGATCATCAACAATTATACGCGCATCCTTACCATTGTGATTTGTGCTTTGCAAGCTCCCTCGTACCTGAAAATGTACGTAGAGCAGAAAGGAGCCCTTCCAGACGATCCGACGATGTTCTGGTGGATTCAAACCATATTGATTTTGGTTTCGGGGTCCATGTTTGCTGTTTGGTTAGGAGAAAGGATTACCGAAAAAGGCATTGGAAACGGGATTTCACTCCTCATAGCCGTCGGAATTTTATCCCGACTTCCTGGGGCCTTCATTGCTGAAATTGGTAAATCCTTTGAGGCAGGTAACTTGATTAAGTTGGTGTTAGAGTTGATTATTTTTGCATTGATTATTCTAAGTGTTATCCTCATTGTGCAGGGAGTGAGAAGGATTCCACTCAATACTGCCAAAGGTGTAGTAGGTAACCGTTCAGTTGTGGCTCAGCAAACGAGAAACTATCTGCCATTGAAGGTTAACGCAAGTGGGGTAATGCCGATCATTTTTGCTCAAGCCATTCTTACGATTCCCATGACCATTTTCTTGAGCGCTACAGATCCTAAAAATCAGGGCGGCATAATTCAACGCATTTTGAGCGACCCTTATGGTTTATGGTACAACGTTATTTTAGTGGTAATGATCGTTGTGTTTACCTACTTCTATACGGCCATCATGATCAATCCTCGAAAGATTTCCGAGGATTTAAAGAAGAGCGGTGGTTTTATTCCGGGGGTTAAACCCGGCGAGGATACCGCGAACTATATCGATAACCTTATTACACGAATCACTTTTCCTGGATCCTTGTTTTTGGCGGCTATTGCCATTATTCCGGCAATCGCTAAAATCGCGGGAGTCAACGATTCGTTTGCGATGTTTTTTGGAGGCACTTCCTTGTTGATCATGGTTGGGGTGGTGTTGGATACGGTACAGCAGATTGAAACGTATCTCCTTAACCGCCAAATGGACGGTTTGATGGATGGCACCAGGGTTCGTGGAAGAAGAGGAGCAAATGAATTATCCGGATTTTAACCATGGCTAAACAAACCTCCATAGAACAAGACGGAACGATTTTGGAAGCACTTCCAAATGCAATGTTTCGAGTGGAATTGCAAAATGGGCATGTAATAACGGCACATATTTCTGGAAAAATGCGGATGTTTTACATTCGAATTCTTCCAGGAGATAAAGTAAAAGTGGAGATGTCTCCATACGATTTAACCAAAGGACGTATTTCGTTCAGATATAAGTAAATAAAACAAAATGAAAGTAAGAGCATCCGTTAAGAAAAGAACTGTAGATTGCAAAATCGTTAAGCGCAAGGGAAAGGTTTATGTGATCAATAAGAAGAATCCTAAATTAAAACAACGACAAGGTTAAAAATTAAAATATGGCACGTATTGCAGGTATAGATTTACCCAAAAATAAGCGAGGAGTTATTGGTTTAACGTACATCTACGGAATAGGTAGAAGTACATCCAAAAAAATCCTTACATCAAACGGAATCGATGAAAACGTCAAAGTTCAAGATTGGAACGATGATCAACTTTCAGCCATTCGTAATTCTGTGAATGAAATAAAGACCGAAGGCCAGCTTCGTTCGGAAATTCAGTTGAATATCAAGCGTTTGATGGATATCGGTTGCTATCGCGGCATTCGCCATAGATCAGGACTGCCTTTGCGTGGACAGCATACGAAGAATAATTCAAGAACTAGAAAAGGAAAAAGAAAAACAGTTGCCAACAAGAAAAAGGTAACTAAATAATACGTAGAACATGGCAAAATCGAATCAAAAGAAAAAGAAGAATGTAAAGGTAGAGGCAGCCGGAGAAGCTCACATCCAGGCTACTTTCAATAACTTAATCATTTCACTAACCAATAACGCTGGTCAGGTAATTTCTTGGTCTTCCGCAGGTAAAATGGGGTTCAAAGGCTCTAAGAAAAATACCCCGTATGCAGCACAATTAGCCGCAGAAGATGCTGCAAAAGAAGCACACGATTTTGGCCTTCGCCGTGTTCGTGTATACGTTAAAGGTCCAGGAGCTGGCCGAGAATCTGCCATTCGTTCCTTGCACAATGCAGGAATTGAAGTTACCGAAATTGTGGACGTTACTCCACTACCGCACAACGGTTGCAGGCCTCCGAAAAGAAGAAGAGTATAATTAGTAATATAAACCAGTCATCGAAGGAATGCCTTAATTCATGACTTAATCTAAAATAGAATGGCAAGATATAGAGGACCAAAAACAAAAATTGCTCGACGCTTCAGAGATCCAATCTTTGGACCTGATAAAGCGCTGGAGAGAAGAAACTACGGACCAGGACAACATGGTCCAGCAAAAAGGAGGGGCGGAAAACAATCGGAGTACGCCATTCAGTTGGGTGAAAAACAAAAAGCAAAATATACGTACGGTATTTTGGAAAGACAGTTCGCCAATATGTTCGAGAAAGCATCTCGAATGAAAGGAATCACGGGTGAAAATCTATTGCAGCTTTGCGAAACCCGATTGGATAATACCGTGTATCGTTTAGGAATTGCGCCTTCGCGCAGAGCTGCACGTCAATTGGTAACGCACCGCCACATTGTGGTAAACGGGGAGGTAGTCAACATTCCCTCGTATCAGTTGCGCCCAGGTGATTCTGTGGGGGTAAGGGAAAAATCCAAATCCTTAGAAACCATTGTTTTATCCTTGAATGCATCTCCAAACCGTTTTGAATGGTTGGATTGGGATAACGCAACCTTTTCAGGTAAATTAATCAACCTTCCTGCTCGAGAGTTGATTCCAGAAAACATCAGGGAGCAGTTGATTGTCGAATTGTATTCTAAATAATTTGTAAAGTAATGGCTATATTAAATTTTCAAAGACCAGACAAAGTAGTAATGCTCCATTCGGATGCATTCAATGGAGAGTTTGAGTTCCGTCCCCTAGAGCCTGGCTATGGAATTACTATTGGTAACTCATTAAGAAGAATCCTGTTGTCTTCGCTTGAGGGATATGCAATTGCTTCCATCCGTATTGAAGGTGTGGACCATGAGTTCAGTACCATGAAAGGGGTGGTTGAAGACATCACCGAAATTATCCTAAACCTAAAGCAAGTTCGTTTCAAGCAACAAATTGATTCCGTCGATAGCGAGAAGGTGTTTCTTTCGGTTCAAGGACAAACAACCCTAACCGCAGGGGATATCGGTAAATTTACCAACGGGTTTCAAGTCTTAAATCCAGACCTGTTGATTTGCAACATGGATACTTCCGTTAAATTTGAAATGGAACTGAACATTGTCAAAGGAAGAGGTTATTACCCGGCAGAAGAGAACAAAACCGAAGATGCTCCATTTGGAACCATTTTTATTGATTCCATTTTTACTCCCATCAAAAACGTTCAATATGCTGTTGAGAATTACCGCGTTGAACAAAAGACGGATTATGAAAAATTGGTTTTCAACATTACTACCGATGGTTCGGTTCATCCCAAAGACGCGTTGAAGGAATCAGCAAAGATTTTAATTCAACACTTCATGTTGTTCTCCGATGAGCGAATGACGCTGGACACCGAAGTACGTCAAGAAGTAGAAGAATTTGATGAAAGCTCTTTGCACATGCGCCAATTGCTTAAAACGAAATTGGTGGATATGGACCTTTCCGTTAGAGCCTTGAATTGCTTGAAGGCGGCTGAAGTTGAAACCTTGGGTGAATTGGTTTCGTTTTCGAAATCGGATCTTTTGAAATTTAGAAATTTTGGAAAAAAATCCTTAACTGAATTAGAAGATTTGGTCGACAGTAAGAACCTTACCTTCGGAATGAACGTAGCAAAGTATAAACTTGACAAAGACTAGTCGTTTAAAGACTTAAGACATGAGACACGGTAATAAATTAAACCACTTAGGTAGGAAATCAGCTCATAGAAAAGCGATGATTTCTAACATGGCCTGTTCGCTAATAGAACACAAGCGAATCACTACAACGGTAGCAAAAGCAAAAGCACTTCGGGTGTTTGTTGAACCGATTTTGACCAAATCAAAAACCGATTCTACGCATTCGCGAAGGGTTGTTTTCTCGTATTTGCAAAACAAGGACATCGTTTCGGAATTGTTCCGCGAAGTTGCTCCTAAAATTGCCAATCGAAATGGAGGATATACCCGAATCATTCGTACGGGTTTTCGTTTGGGAGACAATGCCGAAACATGCATGATTGAATTGGTTGATTTTAACACCCTTTATACGAAAGAAGATACCAAGAAGACAACACGTCGCTCAAGAAGAGGCGGAGGCGCTAAAGCTAACCCGGCTGTTGAGTCAAATGCTGAACCCATTGAAGATGCAGTTGTGGTAGATACTGCAGAGGAAACTGCGGCATCAGCGGATGAAGTGGTGGCCGTTGCTGAGGATTCATCAGCAGCAGAAGAAACCGTTGCCGTTGAGGAAACTCCGGTAGCAGAAGAAGTAGTTGAAGAAGCTCCAGCAGAAGCTGAGGTTGTTGAGGAAACTCCGGTAGTAGAAGAAACGCCAGCCGTTGACGATTCGTCAACAACGGAAGGAACAGCGGAAGCTGAGAATTCAGATGCTAACGAAGCAGCATCGGATACCTCAGAAGAAGATCCTTCAAAAGAAGCATAATAATTCCTATTGTTGATAAAAAAGACGGCCTTTGGTCGTCTTTTTTTTGTTTATAGCAATCTTGAACGGATGAAGCATGTAACTTTGTGAAAAGAAGTTATGTCTCATTCGAATAAGGCTATTTTGCTGCTTGCCGACGGAACGGTCTTTCATGGTTTATCCATTGGAGCCCAAGGAACAGTATCCGGAGAAATTGCTTTTAATACCGGGATGACAGGCTATCAAGAGGTTTTCACGGACCCCTCCTATGTGGGGCAAATATTGGTAATGACCAATGCTCATATTGGGAATTACGGTGTTCACGTAAATGAACAGGAATCGGATAGAATCATGGTTTCTGGAATTGTGGTTAAAAAGTTTTCCAACGGTTTCTCGCGAATTTCCGCAAATGAATCCCTTCAACAAAGGCTAGAACTGGAAAACCGTGTGGGAATCTCAGAGGTAGATACACGTGCTCTCGTTCGACACATTCGGAGCAAGGGAGCCATGAACGCGGTCATTTCTTCGGAGATCCTGGACCTTGAAGTTTTGAAAAAGGTGCTCCACCAAACACCCGATATGAACGGCTTGGAGCTTTCTTCCCAAGTTGCAACGAAGGTGGTTTATGACGTTTTCCCAAAGGAAAGCGCCAATCATAAGCGAGTAGCACTGCTCGATTTCGGTGTCAAACAAAACATCATCCGTTGTTTAACGGACCGCGGTTGCCATGTTCGAGTATTTCCCTTGGATGCTACTTTGGATGCAATTTTAGCCTTTGAACCCCATGGATACATGCTTTCTAACGGTCCGGGTGACCCTTCGGCAATGCCCAACAGTATAGCGTTGGTGCGCGATATCGTCAACCTGAATCGTCCCGTTTTTGGCATTTGTTTAGGCCATCAAATCCTTGGGTTAAGCCAAGGGTTAACTACAGAAAAGATGTTCAATGGACATCGAGGAATCAATCACCCCGTAATGAATCTGAAATCCGGAAAAGGAGAGATCACCTCTCAAAACCATGGGTTTGTAATCACGCGCAAGAGCATTGAACAGCAGGACGCGGTTGAAATAACCCACGTTCATTTAAACGATCAAACAGTTGCCGGCATCGCTCTTAAAAATAGACCGGTTTTCTCGGTTCAGTATCATCCTGAGGCATCTGCCGGACCTCATGATTCCCGTTATTTATTCGATCAATTTGTATCCTCATTAAATTAGTACCATGAGTTATATTGCCAGTGTTTTTGCCCGTCAAATTTTAGATTCACGTGGGAATCCAACCATTGAAGTAGACGTTATTACGGGAAGCGGTGTTATAGGTAGAGCGGCCGTGCCATCTGGCGCATCAACAGGAGCGCATGAAGCCGTGGAATTAAGGGATATGGACCCCTCAAAGTATCTGGGCAAAGGGGTGTTAATTGCCGTAAACCATGTGAATACGGTGATTAACGAAGCGTTACAAGGTCAGGATATTTTTCAGCAAAAAGCGATTGATCGAGTCTTACTTGCTTTGGACGGCACGAAAAACAAATCCAAGTTGGGGGCCAATGCAATATTGGGTACTTCGTTAGCTGTGGCCAAAGCTGCAGCGATTGAAGCAGATTTGAGTTTATACCGCTACGTGGGAGGCGTTGGAGCCGTTACGATGCCCGTTCCCATGATGAATATACTCAACGGAGGTTCTCATGCCGATAATAAAATTGATATCCAGGAATTCATGGTGATGCCCTTTGGTGCACGCTCTTTTTCCGAAGGATTGCGTTGGGGCACCGAAGTTTTTCACCATCTAAAAGCGGTTCTAAAGAAACGCGGTATGTCTACCAATGTTGGCGACGAAGGCGGTTTTGCTCCAAACTTGAATTCCAACGAAGAAGCCCTTCAAGTAGTAGTAGAGGCCATCGAAAAAGCGGGATATAGACCCGGCGAGGATTTATACATTGCTTTAGATGCTGCTGCAACGGAGTTTTACAATCCGGCTACAGGACGGTATGAATTGGAATCCACGGGAGAGTCGCTCAGTTCTTCCGAAATGGTGAGCTTTTGGAACAATTGGCGAAAAAACTATCCAATCATTTCCATCGAGGATGGACTAGCGGAGGACGATTGGGCCGGCTGGAAATTAGCGACAGATACCTTGGGGAAAACGACTCAATTGGTGGGAGACGATTTATTTGTAACGAATACCGAACGCCTAAGCCGAGGGATTAATGAGGGAATTGCTAATTCCATTTTGGTTAAAGTAAACCAAATCGGTTCGTTAAGCGAAACCATCGATGCTGTAAAAATGGCAACATCCAATGCGTATACTTCCGTGATGAGTCATCGCTCTGGAGAAACTGAAGACCACACCATTGCGGATCTCGCGGTTGCATTGAATACGGGGCAAATAAAAACAGGTTCGGCTTCCCGGAGTGATCGAATGGCAAAATATAATCAACTGCTACGCATTGAAGAGGAACTTGGAGACGACGCCATTTATCCGGGTAAAAATTTCAAGTTTATTGAACCTTGATACAGCGGTTTAACCTCCGGGTTTATGCTATTATTATCAACGAGCAAAACGAGATTCTTTTGTCGAAAGAACGAAGAGGCGATGTCGAGTTTACCAAATTTCCTGGAGGAGGCGTAGAACTTGGAGAGGGTATTCTGGAAGCACTGCATCGTGAAATAAAAGAAGAATTAAACGCAGAAATTCAAGGCGCTGAATTGTTTTTTGTCAATGATTTTTTTCAAGCATCTGCCTTTCGTCCTGAGGACCAAATTGTGTGTTTTTATTATTCGGTAAAATTAAGGGATATTTCGGTAATACAATGCAAATCGAAGCATCCCATAGGGTCTTCCAATCCCTTGGACTTTGAAACACCTACTTGGTGTTCCCTGTGTACGATTCGACCCGAAATGCTCACTTTTGATTTAGATAAAGTGTTGTTAATGAGGTTGGTAAAAAAAAATTGAACTTCGTATTGGTTTAGTCACTAATTTTAGGAAATTTTTAAAATTGACTTTATATGATACCGAAATCTGATCAAGAGTTTTTGTTCGAAGTAGGACAGCAAATCCGTAAGTTTCGTAAAAAAAGAGGCATGGCCCTGAAAGATCTTGCGGTGGTTGTTGGAATGGAGGCCTCCAATCTTTCTGTTATTGAAAACGGAAAATCTAATCCTCAGTTGTTGACGTACATTAAGATCGCAGCCGCTTTGGAATTACCCGCGAGGGATTTGTTTGATTTTCCTTTTAATTTCAAAGAATATACGCAAGTTTATACTCCAAGGAAGCACAAATCTTAAGGCTTGAAATTAGGGGAAATAACGAGTTCCTTGGTTCCGTGGGCCCAAGTATAGAACCCTTCCCCTGATTTTACCCCTTTTTTACCGGCCATTACCATGTTTACTAACAGGGGGCACGGAGCGTATTTTGGATTACCGAAACCGTCATGAAGCACCTTTAAGATAGCAAGGCAAACATCCAAACCGATAAAGTCGGCTAGCTGTAAGGGCCCCATGGGATGAGCCATGCCTAACTTCATAACGGTGTCTATTTCTTCTACTCCAGCGACCCCTTCGTACAAGGTGTAAATGGCCTCGTTGATCATAGGCATCAATATACGGTTTGCAACGAAACCGGGATAATCGTTTACCTCAACAGGTACTTTTCCAAGCTTTGCAGAAGTTTCCATGATGCGGCTGGTTACTTCATCGGAGGTAGAGTAGCCTCTGATAATTTCTACCAATTTCATGACAGGGACAGGATTCATAAAG
Source organism: Flavobacteriales bacterium (assembly GCA_947500875.1). Taxonomy (GTDB): domain Bacteria; phylum Bacteroidota; class Bacteroidia; order Flavobacteriales_D; family Crocinitomicaceae; genus UBA952. Next base: position 27,531 of record CANMUN010000004.1, read on the forward strand.
TGCATGCCAATTACTTGGTCGGGACGGTTGGTAGCAGCGGCAATTTGTGTAATCGAAATGGAAGAAGTATTGGTGGCTAAAATGACTGAGGAATCAGTGTAAGCATCCAAATCTCGGAATATCTTAAGTTTTAAGTCGATGTTTTCGGTAGCCGCTTCGACGACTAAATCTACTCCTTGTACTCCTGTTTTTAAGTCTGTATGGGTGCTTAAATTCGCAAGAGTGGCTGTTTTTTCTGCATCCGTTAAGCTGCCTTTTGCGACTTGACGATCCAAGTTCTTCCCAATGTTAGCAATCGCCTTATCCAGCGCAGGTTGAGAAATATCGATGAGTTTAACTGAGTAACCGTGTTGAGCAAAAACGTGAGCAATACCATTTCCCATGGTACCAGCTCCGATAACAGCAATGTTTTTCATGTGGGCTTTAATTAGTAAGGCAAATATAATCATACTATCTTTGCGAGGATGCCCCTTCAGCGAATTAAGCACTTTGCCAAAAGCGATGTTTTCAAGTCCTTCACGGTTTTGTTTTCAGGAACTTTGGCTGCTCAGGCCATCGGTTATGCAATTGCGCCTATCCTCACCCGTCTTTATTCCACAGCGGAGATGGGAGAAATGCTGTACTATATGCGTTTGGTTTCGTTCATTGCTTCCATGGCAACCTTGCGATACGAAGCGGCTTTACCCCTTCCTAAGCGTGAAGACCATTCGTTTTTGCTATTCCGCTTCATTTACTTCCTCTCTTTTTGGATGCTGGTGTTTACTGCGAGCGTGCTTGTTCTTCTTACATGGATGTTTAATCTAATTCATTTTGAACCCTGGTTTTTAGGTTGCGTAATAGCGGGCACGGCTTCCATGATAATCATCAACGTAGGCACCAGCTGGGCTGTAAGGACGGGTTCTTATGGCTTGATTTCCCGACAAAAAATCATCAATTCATTGGTATCCAATGCTTTGAAGTGGGGGTTCTTTTTTCTAGCTTGGAGTTCGTTTGGTTTAATTTTAGCCACCATGCTCGGGTTTGTTCTTTCTGCCGCAGAGTTCGTTTGGGATTATCGCAAAACACATCGTCATTACCGTTCCATTTTTTCGCGAAAGAAAACTCGAGCAATACTACGGCAACACAGGAAATTTCCGTTGTTGAATTTACCCCATGTCCTGTTGGATAACGGCAGGGACATGCTTTTGGCAACCTTTATTTTGAGTTCTTTCGATGCTTCTGTCTTTGGCGCATACGGACATGCGTATCAAATGCTACGCATCCCCTTAATGTTGATTGGAATTTCGATTGGGCAATTGTTCTATAGCCGTTCTTCTGAAGCCATGCATCAAGGTAAACCGCTTCTACCCATCTTAACCAAAACGGTTTTCACCCTTTCCCTTATTTCGATGGTTCCGTTCACCGTACTATTCTTTTTTGGGACAGAAATCTTTGCCTTGGTATTTGGGGAACGATGGGCTGTTTCAGGAAGCTATGCCGAAACGATGTCGTTTTGGTTGATGATCAACTTTGTGTTATCGCCTATTACGGCCTTACCCTTGCTATTAAACCGTCAAAAAGAAGCGTTGATGGTTGGCTTTGTAAGTGCGGTGCTTCAAATCGTACCTTTTTGGTTGTTCCCTCAATGGTATGGTCATTCCAAGGAAACCTTCATGCTATGTTTGCAAGTTGTTTCTTATGCTCAGGCGCTTTGGTTGATTTTTGTACTCTACTTATATTACCGCTATACCTTAGCGGCCGACCGAAAAATAGCCTCGTAAATTGACGTAAATTTATCGGCATTTACGCTTTTGGTCGCTTTTGAAACGATGATTTCACGGTTCTTTTTTATTACTTCAGGCACCGGAAGTTCTAGCCCGCGCTGAACCGCACTGCTGAGTGTTTCGCCTTCCTGACATATGATTCCATTCACGTTGTCTTCAATCCATTCTCGGTTGGAGGGTAAATTGGATACGATCGGAATGCATCCATAGGCCATGGCTTCGAGGAGCGATATAGACGTTCCGTCACTTACGGGAATGGAAAGAAAAAAGCGGCTTCCCAAATAAAATGCTTGATTTTGTAGTGCATCAATATATCCCACAAAGCGCACGCGATGGGCAATTCCAAGGGTATGCACTTTTTCCTGAAGTACTTTTGTCATGCTGCCTTTTCCCGCGATGATTAATTCACCATCACCGGATTGGAGGTATTCTGCCATACCCTCTATGATTGTTTCTATTCGATATAAGGGTTCATGCATTCGATTGGAATAGAATACCATGGGACGTTCGCTGGTTGGCGTAGCACTCAAATCTAAGTCCACCCCAAAATTCGCCTGAACGACTTCCGTTTTTATACCTAGCTTACGGATGGCATCCACCATTTCCGCAGAATCGGCGGTAAGCACTTGTGCACTTTGAAGGCTTTTTCGCACCAACCAACGGTGGAAGGGAGATTTGTTGGGGAGCATCAAAACATCGCTTCCCCAAGCGGTGAGCACCAATGGAACTTTGGAAACATTTGCCATTCCCGCGATAAAAGCATAACTGTTCGCTTGATGCACATGGATGATGCTCGGTTGATAGTCACGAATGATGTGTTTCAGTTGGCGAATGGATCTCAAGACTTGAAAAGGGTTTTTCAAGGAAAACGAAACACGATCATAGGAAGCGAAGTCCACCGCATGGTCGCTCACCACAAGCACTTGATCGAAATAATTTCGAACCAAGTCCAAGTAATTCCTTAAATGTGCATTGCCAGCATTACTGCCGATCAAGAGCAGTTTTTTCATGTGTGTTCAGTTTTCGCATTCCAAAGGCTACAAAAAATACAAAGAGAATTCCAATGGACCGCTCGGTAAGCGGGTTGTTCGTTAAGGCAGCCGTGAGGACGATCAAGGAAAATAAGATCATTCTTCGTTGGTGGATACCCTGAAACTTATCGAACAGCGATTTCAATGGAATCAGTAGTATCCCCAGGTAAAAAAACAATCCAAATAAACCGTAGCGCCACCACATTAACAGGTATTCATTTTCAGAATAAAGCCGATGTCGCACAAAGTAAGATTTATATGGACCATAACCAAACCAGGGTTTTGCTTGAATCATTTCCCAAAGCACTCCCCAAGTTTCCCAGCGGCTTCTCAAGGAATTCGATTGCATGGCCGAACCGTCAAGTAAACTGTCGCTGTACCCGTTGTATTGAAAGCACGAAGTGGACAACATCAAACCCATCCAATATACCGCTGCAGTGATTAAGGGGATTTGCCATAGAGAAGCTCGGTTTCCTTCCTTGTAATAAACGAAAAGCAGGTAAGCGATGGCCGCCCCACAGGCCAACAAGGACGTTCGAGATTGGCACAGAAAAACCATCAATAAGGCACTAAAAAACCATGCTTTTGCTTTCCAAGAATTATCTTGAGGGATGAAAAATACCGCAAAAAATAAAAACAATAGTGCGTTGCTGTTCGGATTTCCTAAGGTCCCCAGCATGCGCTTAACAGCAGGATTCCCCATGGAATCCTTACCAAAAAAGATCCAATGTTCGCTGCTGCCGTATACTTCCTGCAGCCAATGGTTGAAATTCAGAACGTCGAAAAAATGCATTAGGTTTATCGCTACGAGGCCAATAAAACTTGCTCGAATGAATCCGGTGAAATCCAGGGTTGAGGCATAGGAGAACAGTAAAAAAAGACCGCCGAATTTTACGATTTTATACATTTCAAACCAGTCGTTCATTGCTCCCAACCGTCCGTTTACCGCGATGGGAACCAACATGTAGATTGCGAACAATCCGAGCCACATAAACCATCGATTTTTGGCCAGTTTTTTCAGTTGTGGTGCGATAAGTACGACGCCAAAGGGCCATAAAAAATCGGTGATTTGAAAGGCTGGAAGTTGTTTACTGAAGCGCAAATCGGGAATGACAAAGGCATCTAACAACACCAGGACTGCCAAGAAAAAGACCATCCTATGTTGAAGTCCAGGATTCATAATGGAGTTTAAGTTCTGGATGTTGTGAAAGGAATTTCTCGTCGAGTTCCCGTGTGTCTCCGATGATTTTTGCGGGATTTCCACCAATTATTGCATAATCAGGAAATTCGCCCTTAAGATAACTGTAAGCCTGCACCAAGCACCCCTTTCCCAGTTTCGTACCTGGCATTAGGGTACTGTGAGGTCCTATAAACGAGTACCTTCCGATGTGAATGGAACCCGTTACATAACCTATCATTTCTTTTCCAGCATAGGAAGGTCCATACAGGCGTATGGATTGATGGCTTGAATGGGAAGTAATGACGCAATGAGTTGTTATTTGTGTTCCCTCCCCAATTTCAATGCCGTGGCTTGCTTCTATTACGTTAAAATGACCGATGTAGACGTATTTACCAAGGGTCAGTTGTTCAGGATGATCAATGAACGTGTGGGAAGATATACGCGTGCCTTTTATTCGTGCACCTCTTGCATCTCGAATGCCGTAGCGTATGGTGGGGGTCATATCCACAAGGCGACGTAAAACACGATGAAATAACGAGTTGCTTGACTTCATTTTGTGTAAAGATACTAAATGCGCCTTATTCAAAACCTCGTATGGAAAACTCCTGAAGCTCACCTCAGGGGTTGATGAGGATTCTTGTACTTTTGTTACATGCCCGATGCCCCGATGAAGATAGTTCACCTTAGCAGCGCCCATCCCGACCGTGATGTTCGAATTTTCTTGAAGGAATGCTGTTCTTTGGCATCTCGATTTCCCGAAGCCGAAGTGCATTTGGTGTTGTCGGGTGTCGAAGAGCGAAAAGAGGCCAACGTTTACATACATTCCGTTCCTGCCAAAACGGGAAGCCGCCTCCGAAGAATGTGGTATACCGTTAATCAGGTTTATCGAAAGGGTTTAGAATTGGACGGTGACCTGTACCATTTGCACGACCCAGAATTGCTTCGAATAGCGCTCAAACTGAAAAAACGGGGTAAAAAGGTGATTTATGACGCCCACGAAGATTTACCCAGGCAATTGTTGGGAAAAAGCTATCTGCCCTTCAAGAAAGTACTGTCAAGGTTTTTTGAACGGTACGAAAACTGGGTGGTCCGCAATCTCGATGCGGTGATTACAGCGACTCCCTTTATTCGCGATCGATTTCTCAAGGTGCATTCGAATACTGTGGATGTCAATAACTATCCCTTGCTTTCGGAAATGTCCTTTGAGTCCTCCCAAAAGGAACGAAGCCACATATGCTACATAGGAGGTATAAGCAGCATACGGGGAATTTCTCAATTAGTTGACGCCATGCAATTCACCCAAACCACCCTTGAGTTAGCGGGAGAACTCTCGGAAAATTACCGGTTGGAATTATGCCAATCCCAAGGTTGGCAAAAGGTAATTCCACGAGGTCATATTACCCGAGAAATGGCCACAGAAATAAAAAATAGTGCTTTTGCGGGCATTGTTACTTTTCTTCCTTTTCCCAATCATGTGAATGCTCAACCGAATAAAATTTTTGAATATTTGGCTTCCGGCATTCCCGTAATTGGTTCCAATTTTCCGATGTGGAGGATTCTTCTTGAGGACCAAAATATTGGGTTGTGCGTTGAACCTGAAAATCCTAAGTCCATCGCTGAAGCCATTGAGTATCTGCGAATCAACCCAGCAATTGCCCGAGAGATGGGCGAACGGGGTAGGCAAATGGTACTGGAAAAATTCAATTGGTCAGTAGAAGAGGAGAAATTGGTGCGTTGTTACAAATCATTAATGGGGATATGAGGTTGAATTTTCCAAGAGTCTATGAAATTGCCTTGATGTTACTGGTTTCCATTTGGATGATCCTTCCGGGGCTCACCGGTTTGTTAGGCATGCTGTTTTTATGCTTGGTGATTTTTGGGGCAATCCGAAAGGAATTAGTGTTTGAACGAAACGGGTGGTTATGGGCAATTTTTCTATTCTTTCCTTTTTATGCCTTGTATGCGTTGAATTCCGTCGATTCACATCCCGCTATGTTTGGTTTGGAGAAAAAACTATCTTTTCTGTTATTTCCTTTGGTATTTTCGTTTGTGCCGACCTTTTCGCTTAACAAACGAAGGATAGAAAACGGGTTTTTGTTCGCCTTGTTTTTGATGTTAATTCTGTGTTATTTGGGTGCATTTTTCAATTATGAGGAGCACAATTACAATACAGCTTATTTGTTCTCGTCTCATTTCTCAGGATTGTTTCATCACCCTACGTATGTTTCTGTTTTTTGTGCCTTGGGGATTTACCTCCTTTTTCAACGTTGGCAATACCCACATTCCTTAAGAGAACACCTGTTAGCGGCCCTTGGCATCCTCTTTCTATGCTACACCCATGTACATTTGGAAAGTTTGTCTGGATTGATATTCGCCGCACTACTCATGGCCATGCTGCTGGGATATTGGTTGTTAAAAAAACAGGGTTGGGCCTTGCTTATTGGCGTTTTTACCGTTGGTATATTCGTTTTCTACCTGGGAATTTATTTCATACCTTCCTTACGAAGCAATGTGTCAGATTCCCTTAATTTCGCGATGAATTATTGCAAGGATCCTTACGGTTATACCCACCTGCCACGAGGTGAAATCCGGGGCAACGATGCGCGTTTAATCTTGTGGACCGCTTCCGCCGATATTCTGAGCGAACATCCCAACGGGGTGGGAGTAGGAAATTTACCCACTGCCATGGAAGCAAAACTCTTGCAATACGGCCAAGTTAACTTGGCAAAAGAGCACTTGAACTCGCACAACCAATTTTTTCATACGGCCATTGAAACGGGTTGGATAGGTCTTGTTTGGTTTGTTTTTTTGGTGCTTGGACTGATCATTTGGGGCCTCAGAAATGCCTGGGGAATTCTTGTGCTGGTAACGGCAAGTTTCGCTTTTAATGGCCTATTTGAGTCCATGCTGGAACGTCAATCAGGCATCGTTTTCTGGTTGCTATGGTCTTGTTTATGCCTAGGACTTCACCGCTCATTCAAATCAGCAAATCATGATTCCTGAAGTTTCGGTGGTTATCCCCTGTTTGAACGAAGCACGATACATCGATAATTGCGTGCTTTCCTTGCTTTCCAACGGTTTTCCGCAGGAAAGCATGGAGGTTTTAGTGGTCGATGGGGGTTCTTTAGACGGTACCTTATCCGTACTTCAACAGCTTTCTGAGAATCACCCTCAAGTAGGTGTTTTACACAACCCAGAACGCATTACACCTGTTTCACTTAACTTGGGAATTGCCGCCGCAGCGGGAAAGTACATTCTGATTTCAAGCGCTCACGCTGCCTTCGAGCAGGGTTATATTAGTCATTTGTTAGGGGCTTTGAAAAGCCATCCTGAAGCCATTGCTGTGGGCGGTATCATGGAAACCAAGGTTAAGAACAGTACGCCTGTTTCAGAGTCCATTCGAACCGTGCTCATGCATCCTTTGGGGGTTGGGAATTCCAAATTCAGAACCGGTGTCGACAAAATGACCTCGGTGGATACCGTTCCTTTTGGGCTTTACCGCGCTGCGCTGTTAAAAGCCTCGGGGGGGTATGACGAACGGCTCATACGCAATCACGACATGGAACTCTCCAAAAGGCTTTTAGCCCAAGGAGGAAAAATTTACCTTCTCCCTGAGGCAAAATGCACTTATTTTGCTCGCGAATCTTTGGGGGCCATGGCTAAAAACAATTTTAAGAACGGAAAGTGGAATCTAAAAACCGTTTGGATTACACGAACGTTTTCCTCGTTGAGCTTAAGGCATTTTATTCCTTTACTCTTTTTAGGATCATGGTCCTTGCCACTTTTGCTAGCATTGGCAGATGTTCGTTGGTTTTTTGCGGCACTTGGAATCATCACCTTCTATCAAACGGTGCTGGCAGTTTTTGCATGGAAGGCCCGAAATGGATTAAACCGCTTTATTTGGATGCTAGTAGCCTTTAATGCCTTGCATTTTTCCTACGGACTTGGTTCCATGACGGGTTTATTCAGTTTACCTTTTACCTCCCGAAAACCATGAGTGCTCAAGACCATTACCGAATCGACCTTGCCCGTTTTTTGGACATCCATTACGATCAAATTTCCTTGTATTGGAAGGGAAGGGTTGGTTTGTTTGCCGTGTTGAAAGCCATGGGAGTTGGGCCGGGTGATGAGGTAATTCTTCCGGCATTTACGTGCGTAGTGGTTCCAAACGCCATTCTCTACACAGGGGCAACTCCTGTTTATGCAGACATCAATCCAAGCAGTCTGTGCTGCGATGTTCAAAGCATCGAAAAAGCCATTACACCCAAGACCAAGGTCCTCCTCATTCAGAACATGTTGGGCCTGAGTTACAAGGTCCATGAGCTCGTAGCCTTGGCAAAGGCACACGGTATTTATACCATCGAGGATTGCACGCACGGTTTTGGTGGAAAATACCAGGGACAATTCAATGGTCTCATCAGCGATGCTGCTTTTTTCTCCAGCCAATGGAATAAGCCATTTTCCACCGGAATAGGGGGGATGTTGGTCGTCAATAACCCAGCATTAAAGGAACCCCTTCAAAAGATCAATGCGACGTTATTGCCCCCAGGTTTCAAAGACCGCACTGTTTTATCAGCCTTGATTTGGGCGAGGACCTACCTCCTGAAAGGTTACACCTATTGGACTTTGCTACGGTGCTACCGATGGCTGAGTAAAAAAGGATGGGTCATTGGCTCTTCGAGCACCGAAGAATTATCAGGAACCACCATGCCTGAGGGGTATTTTAAAAACATGAGCCAAGTGCAATGCCGCATTGGAAAAATAGCCTTAAAATCCCTAACCGATGCAATGATCATTCGAAAAACGAATGCCTTAAAAGTGCACGAATGGTTGGTTAAACATGACAAAACGTGCGTTCCTGAATCCCACATCGAAGACCACGCTTTCCTGAAATATCCTTTATTGGTCCAAGACCGTGGAGCCTTCCTTGAAAAGGCAGAAAAGGCACGGTTACCCTTGGGAGATTGGTTCGTTTCGCCACTGCATCCTGTTAAATCTTCCTTGATCCCGTGGGGTCTTAACATCGATGAATACCCCCATGCTTGTTACATTAGTGAACACATTGTCAACCTTCCCTTGGAGGGAGATTTATCAAGATTGATTAATTTTCTCGAACTTTACCAAAACGAAATCCTATAGTATGCTTCCTTTTTCTCCACCCCGAATCGACCAAAAAACCATCGACGAAGTTATTGATACGTTGAAAAGCGGTTGGATTTCAACAGGACCCAAAACCAAATTATTTGAAAAGAAAGTAACGGAGTACGTGGGGTGTAAAACAACCGTTGCCGTAAGCGCTTGGACCACGGGAATGGAAGTCGCGTTGCGTTGGTGGGGCATCGGACCCGGAGATGAGGTCATCATCCCTGTGTATACCTATTGCGCAAGTGCGAACGTGGTGTTGCATACCGGCGCGAAAGTGGTCATGGTTGATATCAATCCCGACGATTTTAACATCAGCATTGAATCCATTCGTAAGGCCATTACTCCCAATACGAAAGCCATCATGCCAGTGGATATTGCGGGATTGCCCTGCGATTTTGATGCCATCAAGCAACTTGTGGAAGAGGCGAAACCCTTGTTTACTCCATCAAACGAAGAGCAGCGAAAATTAGGTAGGATATTGATTGCCTCAGACGCGGCCCATAGTTTTGGCGCCACCTATAAAGGAATTCAAATGGGCGCAGTAGCGGACATTACCTGTTTTTCTTTTCATGCGGTAAAGAATTTGACCACTGCGGAAGGAGGAGCCATTTGCTTTAACTTACCGGATGCCTTCGACCACGATGAATTGTACAAGTTGTTCTGCATTAAAATCTTACACGGCCAATCCAAAGATGCCCTGGCGAAAATGCAAAAGGGGGCTTGGCGTTACGACGTCATTGAGCCCGGATATAAGTGCAATATGACCGACCTACAAGCCGCAATTGGCCTGGTGGAACTGTCGCGTTACGATGAAACGTTAACCCGCAGAAGGGAAATTTTCGAGCAGTATGCCACGTCTTTTGCAGGCTTAGATTGGGCTGAAAATCCGGTGCGAGAAGACGCTGAGAGGGTTTCTTGCTGCCATTTATACCAGTTGAACATCAAAGGAATTACGGAGGCACAACGCGACGCCATCATGCACGAAATTTTTGAGCAAGATATTTCAGTGAATGTCCATTTTCAGCCTTTGGCCTTGCTCACGGCGTACAAGAATTTAGGGTATAATATTTCGGATTATCCGGTGGCCTATGATAAATATTCCCGCGAAATTTCTTTGCCGATTTATTACAACCTGACCAACGAACAAGTTGATAGCGTTATTCACGCGGTAAAAGTAGCATACCTTAAGGTTATGGGATGAAGCGGTTAATGGACCTTTTCATGTCGTTGGTTATTCTTGCCCTGTTTTTTCCGGTTGGATTGCTGCTGTCACTGTGCATTGTGTTGGAATCCAAGGGTGGGGTTTTTTACCGGCAAGAACGAATAGGAAGGAAGGGAAAACCCTTTAAATTAATTAAGTTTCGTTCTATGCGTCCCAATGCCGAACGAGAAGGAAAGCTTACCGTTGGAGAGCGCGATCCTAGGGTAACGCGTATGGGGACCTTCATCCGAAAATACAAGTTGGATGAGTTCCCTCAATTCATCAACGTGCTGAAAGGGGAAATGAGTGTGGTGGGTCCACGTCCTGAGGTGTTGGAGTATGTGGCAAAATACAGCGATGAACAGCGAAGGGTTTTGGATTTTAAGCCAGGAATTACTGATTTGGCCTCTATTACCTATTTTGAGGAAAATAAATTGTTAGCGAACGCCGTGGATCCTCAACAGACCTATATTGAGGAAATCATGCCGGCGAAAATTCGCATTAACTTGGCCTATCAAGCCAACGCTACCGTTTGGAGTGATTTAGGCGTGGTTTGGAAAACGGCTCTAAGAATGGTTTGGAAGCCATAATAATCATGACACTATTTAGTGTAATTCCAACGAATAAGAGAATGCTCGTTGCTGCAACGGGGCTAAACGCACGATTCCCACTTTTTGTTCTAAGGTTCCGTCGGAGTCCATGGAATCTGCCCAACCCCACCACGGTTCGATGCAGAAAAACGGAGCGCCCGGTTTGGTCCATAAGCCTACAGCGCTCCAATCCTCGCAGTACAGGGTGAGCAATCGAGTACCGTCGTTTTTGCCAAATCCGATGGATTGAAAGGGAGGGGATTTGACTACGATCGCATCCGAAGCGAATAGCTCGTCGCTTAGTTTGAACCTTCGATTTAATGAAAGATCCCGGGTTGCACCGTTGTAGTAGTTGCCTGAGATGAGGTGCTGCTTTACGTTGTATTCGCCTCCAAAATCCAGCCAAAATTCGTCCAAGGTACCTTCCAGGTGAAATCCAGGGTGTCCGCCAAGGCTAAACAGCAATTCTTCGCGTCCAGGATTGAAGACACCATGCTTTATTTCAAGACTGTGGTCGGTTAAAGTATAGGTGACGTGTAATTCAAATGCTAACGGATACTGCGCTCGAGTAACTTCGTTGTCCGTAAGGCATAAGGTAATCGAGGTTGGGCTTTGGTCAACCAGTTGAAAATTTTGGTCGCGGGCGAAACCGTGTTGGCGCATCGCGTATGCTTTTCCATTATACGTGTACTCGTCTTTCAACAACCTTCCAACTATGGGAAATAAGATAGGGCAGAAGCGGTTCCAAATTTGTTCGTCTTTTCGCCAAATCAGGTTTTCTTGACCCCTGACGCACAATTCCTGAAGTTCCGCTCCGTGAGGCGAAACAGTGGCCTCTATCAATCCATTGGAAATATGAAACATCGCTACAGCTTGATGAAGGGCGCTTGTTCGTAGGATGATGGAACGTAAAAAAAGTACGTGCCTGCAGGAAGAAAATTCAAAGGCAAGGAGAGTTGTTTGCCGTTAACGGTACCATGAGCCACGGTTTTTCCTTCCATGCTTCGAATCTCATAAGGTAAATGGAAATAGGTTTGCTGGAATTCTATGGATAAAAAATCACGGGCAGGATTCGGTGCAATCGAAAAGGATGCTTGGGCGGATAGGCGGTTAATTTCAGCGCTGCCGTAACTAAAATAGCAGGTATCATTGACCAATAATTCATTGCCATAGATGAATTCAAACGTGAGTGGCTCGCACCACAAGGCTCCCGTTAGTTCTATCGGATAGTCTTGGGAAGTTTGACCGAGTTGTCCGAAATAAAACATGGTGCCCGTGGCTAAGGTGTCGCCTTGACAATTAAAAACAGTGCTAACATAAGGGTAATTTATGAGGGTGTTTTGGCTTCCGTTGAATTGTATGCTGGCCCAATAGGCATTGGGCTGCAAGCTATCCGGGTATACTCCTGTGAGGCTAAGATTGGCACAGCCTACTTGAGCTTGACAGCAAATATTGAAAAACAACAGGCAGGAAAATAAGAACCTTTGAACTGATGACATTGGATTTTTAAACGAAGATAAGAAATGATTTCAGTTTAATGTATGGGCATTTAAAGTTGTAAATTTTACAATTAACGGAGTATTTTGTTGCATTTTCAGCCTCTTTGATCTTGAGCCATTGCATATTTTTGGTGTGTTCCACTTAAGGTAAATTCATGATGCAACCTAAGAATAACGGACGAGCAACCTTGTTTTCAAATCCCTATTTGGAGTGGCTTACCAAGTCGCATCCGCTCATCATTTGGGGATTTTACCTTCCGGTCATAGCCTATTGCCTATACGTGGCATCTTTAATATGGCCTTTTTGGGTTCTTGTGGCGGTATTTTTTTTCGCGGTACTAACTTGGACCTTGTTTGAATACCTTGCGCACCGCTTTTTATTTCATTGGGTGAGCAATCGGGTTCGCTCAAAAAAGTTCATATATATCATTCACGGTAACCACCATGAATTTCCGAGGGATAGGCAGCGGCTTTTTATGCCCTTAGTCCCGAGCTTAGTGATTTCTTCTTCGTTGTTTGGCGTACAATTCTTGGTATTGGGAAAAGTTGCTTATGCCTTTTTTCCAGGTTTCATGTTGGGTTATTTGTTGTACGCATCTACCCATTATGCCATCCACGCTTGGGATCCTCCCTTCGCGTTCATGCGGCCTTTGTGGAGAAACCACTTGATGCACCATTACCAAGACGAGCATTTGGGTTTTGGTGTGAGCAATTCCTTTTGGGACCGCGTATTTAAAACAGGTTTTGATAAGCATCGATTTAAAGAAGATCGCGAAAAGGAAAAACTGCTGAAATTTTAAGCGAAACTTGATGCGGTTAGTCAATCTTCTACTTGATTTTTCTTAATTTTACGGCAATTCCATGGTTGTGACCATCGTTTTGGTTAAACTTATGGAATGCATACCTTTAACGACATAAGATGAAACAAACATTTACGCTACGGTTTGGTATTATTGCAGCGCTGATTTTCATTGCTGCCCTGAGCAGAGTGCTTCCGCATCCGTACAATTTCACCCCATTAATGGCAATTTCATTGTTCGGTGCAGCCCACTTCACTCGTAAATGGCAAGCGATTGTTATCCCTTTGGTTGCTACGTGGTTAAGCGATCTTTTCATTAACAACGTGCTTTACCAATCTTCGGATTTCGTTTGGATTTATCAAGGGTTTTATTGGCAGTACAGCACCTACTTGTTAACCGCTATTCTTGGTTTATTCATGCTCCGAAAGGTCAACGTTTTCAGGGTGCTTGGTAGCAGTTTAATGGCAGCATTGTTGTTTTTTGCCGTTTCAAATTTCGGCGTTTGGGTTGGTTCAATGTCCTATCCCCACACCTTGAATGGGCTTTTGACCTGTTATGCGGCAGGGATTCCATTTTTGGGCGGCACCGTGCTCGGAAATGTGTTCTATGGCGCAGCGTTGTTTGGCCTATTTCACATCTTGCAACACCGTTGGGATGCAATAAAGTTACCCCTTCAGTCCAACTAGTCATTATTATACCTATCTTTACAGCGTTCTTTGGTTTCCGTTCATTCGGAATTAAAAAGGAATCCGGTGGAATTCCGGAGCTGTGTCTGCAGCTGTAAAGGGTTTAAAAGTGCTCATCATTACCACTGCTAACGCGGGAAGGGATGGCAAACTGACCCTGAGCCAGAAGACTTGCCCTTGAACAGAGAGAAGACTTCAGATTAAAGTTGGACTCGACCCTGGGTAAATTATGCCCAATTGTCGCGTTCTTGCTGATGTTCTTCCTGCAACAGTTTATTAACCGTTTAAAAATAGTACCATGAAAAAAGTTCTACTCGTTATTGCATTTAGCCTTTCGCTCGTATCTTTTGGACAAAACTACGTGCATCAGGTTTTGGTCCTGAATGAAGGATATTACGACTATCAAACAGGAATTCAAGGAGTTCCAGTAACCGTTGGCAGCTTCAATCCTTCCACCCAAACGTATCAAGAAGTAAACACCATCAACGGTATGCGTTTTTCCTCGGATTTGGTCATCGATGGAGCGGTTTATTATATCGCCGCGGACAGCAAAATTCTTAAATACGACCTCAATACCCACGCTCAACTGGCGGAAGTAAACTGTCCAGGCGTAAGAAACTTGGGCGTTTATCAGGGTAAATTGGTGGCAACAAGGGGCGAATACTTAACCACCTACAATTCCTATTTGCACGTGTACGATGCGAACACCTTGTCGCTCATTGCAGCCATTGATACGGTTGTGGGTCCGAAATGGGCCGCACAAAACGTGGTGTTGGACGGAGCAAAAGCCTACATTGCGGTCAACAACGGATACGAATGGGGCAATGAAAAGGGCATTATCGGAGTGTTGGATTTGAATACCTTAACGTATGGTAATGAAATCGACCTAGGTCCCGACGGGAAAAACCCGGATAACCTCGTGAAGTACGGAAACTTCCTTTACACGGTCAATAACAAAGATTGGTCTGGTTCTTCGATTTCCAAAGTTGCATTCGACGGGTCCGTGAACACAACCACCAATCTTGCTGCGGCAACGGGCTGCGGTACTTCGTCGCTGCGCAATGATCAAATCGTTTATCAAATTTCCATGCAATCCGATCTCAATGCCTTTGATTTAAATGTTATGAATAACATAGGTCCAGTAGTAGGACATCAAACCAATTATTACGAATTAGCACAAGAGCCGGTTTCCGGGAATTTTTATTGCACTGAAACCGATTACTTAACCTATGGAAAGGTGAATATTTTCGATGCGAACAACCAAGAAATTGCTGAGTTCAATGCGGGAGTTGCGCCAGGAACGGTCGTGTTCGATGTTCGTTCTTCCGCCAACCTCAATGAAATCTCGGAGGATTTGAAGGTGTTCCCCAATCCTTGTAAAGACCAATTAACGTTTAACCTTTCAGGGGTAAAACGCCTTATCGACATGCAAGGTAAAACCTTATTCGTTTCTGAGGATTATACGATGGACGTATCAGGTTTATCCCCCGGAATTTACGGACTAGACTGCCAAGGGGTGGTTGTGAAAATCGTAAAACAGTAACGAGAATAGAGTGGGGCTTTCAGGAGCCCTCTTTCATCCCTCAATCACAATCGAAACCTCTCGGGTATCGCCGTCGATTGGGGGGGAAAGTTTGTGTATTTCTACGCGAAGTTGTTGTATGCCACTAAGTTCTTGGTATATTCTGGAGAAGATGCGTTGACCCACATGCTCAATCAACTTGGATCGAATGGCCATTTCTTCTTCTACAATTCTTTGAACGGCGCAATAATCCACCGTTTCGGATAGTTCATCGCTTACAGCGGCTTTCGAGAAATCGGTGTCAATGCCTACATCTACTACATAATGTCCACCAATACGCGCCTCTTCTTCCATGCATCCATGAAAGGCATAACAGCGAATACCCTGAACGTAAATTTTATGCTTCATGAAGAATATCAGCGATTTTGGGGAGGTTCTGTTTCATTCGGCTCAATACTTCCTCTTTTCCGAGAAACGCACTCACATCAAACATCCCCGGACCGGCGCCAACACCAGTAACGGACAAGCGATACGGGAGCAACACCGCCCCAATGCCCAATCCTTTTTCCTCCAAATATTTTTTAAAGGCGGATTCAATAGTTACGGAATTGAACTCAGCAATTCCTTCCAAACGATCCATCCATTCATGCAAATAGCCTGTTGTTTCAGCTTTCCATTTTTTACGAATCGTTTCTTGATCAAATTCCCTTGGATTGCCTAAAAAATAAGCACCATCGATTAAGATGTCTTCCGCAAAAGTGGCCCGTTCTTTCATTAATCCAACTAAGGTTTCCAAGTCCTTGTCCGAAAGGCTCATGGAAGGGTTTGTTGCTTTTAAGCCTCTTGCAAGCTCTGCATCGGTTTGCATTCGCAACCAACTTTGTTGAAACCACTTCGTTTTTTCCGGATCGAATTTCGCACCTGATTTGGAAACGCGTTCTAAGGAAAAGGCTTCCACTAACTCATCCAAGGTGAAAATCTCTTGAGGCGTTCCTGGATTCCAGCCCAACAAAGCCAGCATGTTGATAAATGCTTCAGGCAAGTATCCTTTTTCGCGGTATCCGGAATACAATTCTCCTTCGGCAGTAGTCCAATTGGTCGGAAACACAGGAAAACCTAAGCGGTCACCATCGCGTTTGGAAAGCTTTCCATTACCATCCGGCCTAAGCAATAACGGTAGGTGGGCAAATTCAGGGGCATCCCATCCAAAGGCTTGGTAAAGTAGTACATGCAAGGGGGCGGAAGGAAGCCATTCTTCCCCGCGAATCACGTGGGAAATATTCATGGTAAAGTCATCCACTACGTTGGCCAAATGGTAGGTGGGCATTCCGTCGCTTTTGAACAATACTTTGTCATCCAAGTTATTGGTATTCACGACCACCCATCCACGGATGAGGTCATGAAAGCGCACGTCTTCGTTGCGCGGCATTTTCATGCGAATCACATAGGGATCGCCCTTTGCAAGACGTTCTTCCACCTCGGTTTGGGGTAAGGTCAAGGAATTTTTCATGGAAGTTCGGGTCACGCTGTTGTACTGCCAGTTGGGCATGCCCATTTGTTTGGCTTGCTCCCGAATTTGTTCCAATTCTTCAGCAGTATCAAAGGCATAATAAGCTTTTTCATTCGCCACCAGTTCTTCGGCATAGGGACGATACATGGCTTTTCGCTCTGATTGCACATAAGGTCCGAAATCTCCGCCCAATCCAGGTCCTTCACTGGGCATGATGCCACACCAAGAAAGCGCATCCATAATGTAATCTTGTGCACCAGGAACAAAACGCGTTTGATCCGTATCTTCTATTCGAATTAAAAAGGTTCCGTTATGTTTTTTGGCAAAGAGGTAATTATAGAGTGCAGTTCTTACACCTCCCATGTGCAAGGGGCCGGTAGGTGAAGGGGCAAAGCGAACGCGTACGGGTTTTGACATGGAATAAATTTGGGCAAAGTTAAGGATTCTTAAAAGTTATTTTAGAAAAGTGCTATGGCTATTTTTGTTTGATGCAATGCACTACGTTCACTATTTTTGTTCCATGAAGTGGCTCGTTTTATTTGTTGTACTTCTGGTATTAAATGCCTGCGTAACGGTTGATTATGTGAAGAACATCATACCGATTACCCAAAAACATCATACCATGGCCGTTTTGCCACCAAGAACCACCATTGAACGAAAGATTTGGATGACCGACGACCGTTTCGATGAGTTAACCTGGTTAAAACAAGCGCAGTTGCAAGATCAACTTATTCGGTCTTTTAACCGCAGAATCAACGAAGGAAAGTGCTTTATTGAGGTTATAGATATCAATACTACAAACGACGTGGCGCTCCCGGCCGGCTATCATGAAGGTAGAATTTCATCGAAAGAACTGTGCAAATTACTCAAAGTTGATGCGGTTTTTGAATCCCAAGTTCAAATTCTTGAACCCGTTTCAGAAGCAACAGCCCTGTTCTTTCAACAGGCCACCGGGACCACATTAATAACCAATTCCTTGGTGCTCAACGCATCATTGATCGATTCATTAAGCAATGCTCCCCTCTGGACCTTGAATGCTTCGAAATTTGGGACTCTCGGTTCAATTAAAGCCATCATGTTGAATAAAGTCATTCGAAGAACCACAAGAAATACGCCTTATAATATCAAAAAGAATCCATACCGAAAATTGTATAAAGCGTATTTAATGCCTGATGATACTCAATAAATTATTTTTTCGTTGATGATTGTGATCTAGTTATTATCAATTTCCTCTAAACATTTCCGCTAAAAACCGCCCCTTTCCCGTTGGAAATCCAAGATGCATCATCTTGGCAATGGTTACAGGAATGTCAATCATTTCCGCCTCGGTGCTTATTTCCTTTTTCTTAGGAATGTCTGGGCCCAAGACCAATAAAGAAATATGACGGCAGCCATCACACCCATCCCCGTGGTTAACAAATCCATTTTTGTGGCCCTCCGTGTGCCGCCCGTGGTCGTTGGTGATGAACAACGTCGTTTTGTCTTTCAACCGAGGGTTTGCTTGGATGGTATTCCAAATTTCTAAGGCATAGGCATCCGTGTATTTAATATTGTCTAGGTATTTTTTCCAATCATTCCCATGACCATTCACATCCACCCCAAGAAGATTAACCAGCATCAAATGAGGAGGTTCCGTGCCGGATAATGTTTCCTTTACCTTCACCATCGTTTCACGGTCAGGACCATAACTCAACCCGTTGCCATTGGGTCCGCAGTAGGAATATGGTCGAAATTTATTTTTCCACTGCCGGTCTTTTGTATTGGATAATACATTCAATTTTCCTTTACTAGCAATGATTTGAGCATCGGTATTTAAGGCGTGACGTTCCTTGATATAGTATTGAAACAAGGATGGATTTCTGGGCAATCCTGCACCTACATTTGAGATTCGTTGGTAAATTCCCGTCATCAAGGCGGTATGTCCAGGTACAGTAAAGGTAGGGCCGTTGTTCCGAAAGTTAGAAAAGAAGGTGCCTTGAGGCATTAAGGTATTACACAGGTTGGGTATGTAGGTACAGGCTGTGTCCCCATACGTTTCGGTATATCTTGGACCATCAATCACCAAAATCACAAAATACTCCGATTGGTACTGAAGCTGCTTTTCTTGAGAAAGCCCTGTAAAAGTTACCCCCGTCATCAGGAGATAAAAACCGATGGTAAACCTTGTCATGGGGCAAAGGTAAGCAAACCGCCTATTGCAGCACAACACTTTTATGGATTGGTTGTTTTGAACCTATGAAAGTGAATGTACTTTGGTTTAAAAGGGATTTAAGGATTAACGATCACCTTCCCTTAAAGCGTGCCATAGATCAGGGCTTTCCCATCGTACTCCTATACATTTTCGAGCCGGAACTTATGGCTGCCGACGACTCCGATGTCCGGCATTGGCGTTTCATTCATGAATCGTTGCTCCAATTGCGAAAGTGTTTACCCAATCACACCCTTACCATTGCTCATTCCAGTGCCGACGAAGTATTTCAGCAGCTCATGGATTTATTTGAAGTTCAGGGCGTTTATTCCTATCAAGAGACTGGAAATTGGCTTTCATACAAGAGGGATCAACGGATTTCATCTTTTTTAAAATCTCAAAATACACCTTGGTTTGAATTTCAAGCCAACGGTGTGATACGGGGATTAAAGAACCGTCAATCGTGGGATAAAGCATGGCACAACTTCATGCATTCCCCAATGGATGAACCCTCAATCGAACAGTTAACATCTCAACCGGTGCATTGCTCAATTCCTGACGAGACCTCCCTTCCCGATGAAATTCGCAGCCCACACCCCCATTTTCAACCCGGTGGAATCCTCAATGCACAGCGCTACGCAAAGTCCTTTTTCGACCTTCGACATCGTACGTATTCACTGCATATTTCGAAACCCGAGGAAGCGCGAAAATCCTGCAGCCGCTTTTCACCTTATTTAGCCTACGGCAATTTCTCGATACGCCAAGTTTACCAATGGGCGCTTCATGCCAAAAAGCAGGGAGGTAATGCCCGAACGTTGGCCAATTTTATCTCCCGCCTTCATTGGCATTGCCATTTCATTCAAAAGTTTGAAACCGAATGCCGCATGGAGTTTTTTTCCGTGAATTCTGCGTTCGAAAATCTGGGTAAGGTTAAAAATGAAACCTTAATTAAAGCATGGCAAGAAGGTAATACTGGCGTTCCTTTAGTGGATGCTTGTATGCGTTGCGTTGTTGCAACCGGCTATTTGAATTTCAGAATGCGTGCCATGGTGGTATCATTTTTTGTATACAACCTATGGCAAGACTGGCGGGATCTGCATTTCTTAGCACGGCAGTTTCTCGACTATGAACCTGGAATCCATTACCCGCAAATTCAAATGCAGGCCGGTTTAACCGGGGTTAATACTTTGCGCATTTATAACCCCATTAAAAACTCCGAAACGCACGATCCTGGAGGAGTTTTTATTAAAAAATGGATTCCTGAGTTAAAAGAGGTTCCCCTTACCTTCATCCATGAACCGTGGAAAATGAGTGAAATGGACCAGGTCTTCTGTCATTGCCGTATAGGCATTGATTATCCCTTTCCACTAGTAGATATTGAAACCTCACGTAAGCATGCTTCTGATATTATGTATGGCATTAAAAAGTCACCCAAGTCAAGAACACTAGGTAAAAAGGTCTTGGCCAAGCACGTTTCACCCAACCGAGTTCAGCATGAAAAACGTTAAAAAGTCGAACCTTCCTGAAAAAATTTGTCCGGTGTGTAAGCGGCCCTTTACCTGGCGTAAAAAATGGGAACGCGTTTGGAACGAAGTTATCTATTGCAGCGATCGATGCAGAACCCATAAAAACCCATGAGACTAAACGAAATACGCCTGATCCTAGGAGATCAATTAAACATCAATCATTCGTGGTTCGAATCGGTCGACCCCACCGTTTTGTATGTACTGATGGAGGTGAAATCCGAATCGGAGTACGTTACCCATCACGTTCAAAAAGTCGTGGGAATTTTTGCAGCCATGAGGGCTTTCGCTCAAGAACTCCAAACGCTCGGTCATAGGGTACGCTATATTCGCATCAACGATTCGGAGAACCAACACGGCTTTTTAAACAACTTGGAAGTTCTTTGCAAGGAGTTTGATATTGCTACCGTACGCTATCAGCTGCCGGATGAATACCGTTTAGATCAATATTTTAAGAACTCCAAGGTTCCTTTAATTGCCGTTGATTCAGAACATTTTCTAACCAAAAAGGACGAGGTTGCTGCCCTGTTTGTCGGAAAGAAAACCTTCCTTATGGAGACCTTCTATCGTTCCATGCGAAAGAAATATGCAGTTCTGATGGAAGGCGGTCAACCGGTGGGCGGACAGTGGAATTTTGACCACGATAACCGTAAAAAATTACCGGCTAATACCATCTTGTTGACCACCCAACTTGAGGTAACGGACCAAACCGAAGTGTATCAGGATATACAACGTGCGCAACTTAAAACTATCGGTGAAATCAACCCCACGGAATTTTCTTGGACCATAACAAGAACGTCTGCAGTGAAATTACTTCATGAATTTATTGAACAGGCCTTGCCTTTATTCGGCACCTACCAAGATGCCATGACAACCCAGCATTGGTACGTGTACCATTCGCGATTGTCGTTTGCCCTCAATGTAAAATTGATAGGACCTTTGGAAGTGATTAGTGCGGTTGAACAAGCGTATTTTACGCATCCGGAGACCTACGAATTGAATCAAGTTGAAGGATTTATTCGTCAGATCCTCGGTTGGAGGGAATACATGCGAGGGATCTATTGGGCAAAAATGCCCGAGTTCTCCGAACTGAATTATTTTGGAAATGAAGCGCAGCTGCCCTCGTGGTATTGGACGGGTAAAACGAAGATGAATTGCTTGCATCATGCCATCAAGCAATCCTTAGATCATGCCTATGCGCACCACATTCAACGCCTGATGGTTACGGGTAATTTTGCTTCCTTGCTTGGCGTGCATCCCGATGAGGTGGATCGCTGGTATTTGGGGATTTACATTGATGCCTTCGAATGGGTAGAAATTACGAATACCCGGGGAATGAGTCAATTCGCCGATGGCGGGATTGTAGGCTCAAAACCCTATGTTTCTTCGGCGGCTTACATCCAGAAAATGGGCAATTATTGTGACGGGTGTTATTACAATTACAAAGATAAATTCGGAGAGAAGGCTTGTCCATTCAATACCCTTTATTGGGATTTTTATGACAGAAATCGCTCCTTATTGGAGCGCAATCCAAGAATAGGCATGATGTACAAGGTGTGGGATAAAATGGAGGCCGCACAAAAGCAATTAATTTTGGAAAAAGCGCAAGAAATCAAACAAAATATAGATCATTTATGAAACGAGGCTTGGTGTGGTTTACGGAGGATTTAAGGGTGGATGATAATGAAACCTTGCTTAAAGCCATTGAAGAAAACGATGAAATCGTCCCTGTTTTTTTCTTAAAATCGTTCGCCGATCAACCGCAATTTTCGATCCTGCGAAGAGGCCTGGCTCGCGAAAAATTCATCCGGGATTCCCTGTTGAATTTGCAGAAGAAGTTCATCGACCGTGGAGGAACCTTGTTGGTGGTAGATGGAGTTCCCCAAGCCGAATTACCTAGGTTGTGCGTCGAATACCAAATCCGCAAGGTTTACACCAAGAAACAAGTAGGAAGCGAAGAGAAAATGCTCCAAACGGAAATTAAACAACAGCTGTTAAAACTTGGGGTTGATTTTCAAACCTATTCAACCAGTACTTTATACCACCCCGATGATTTGCCATTCAGCGTACGGGATATTCCCATGCTTTTCACCAAGTTTCGAAAATTAGCCGAAAAGGAATCCAAGGTACGCGCTCCTTTTGACGCACCTCAGCGCATTGTTACCCCTCAACTTGAAGTCTTGCCTCTGGAAGTGGAGGAATGCTCAACACCCGAATGGATGATCGGAGGGGAGGATGCTGCCCTGGAACGCCTTAACGAGTTCGTTTGGGAAACACAATCCATTCGTACCTACAAAGCAACACGGGATCAATTGACTGGGTTGAATTTTTCATCGAAACTCTCGGCATGGTTAAGCCAAGGGTGTATATCCCCAAGACGCATTTATAGCGAAATTAAGCGGTATGAACTCGAGTTCGTTTCCAATGAATCCACCTATTGGGTCATTTTTGAATTATTGTGGCGCGATTTTTTTCGCTTCAGTTTCAAGAAGCATCCTAAAGCCTATTTCCTATTAAACGGCCTTGGACAACAGGCGCTTTACACGCAATTTGATCCAAGCAAATTTGAAGCATGGACCCAAGGTAAAACGAGTGAATCCTTGATTAATGCAGGAATGAATGAACTTCGAGTAAGCGGTTTCGTTTCAAACCGCATGCGACAGATTTTGGCCAGTTATTGGGTGTTTGGTTTACAACAAGATTGGCGCTACGGCGCGGCGTGGTTTGAACATTGTTTGGTAGACTATGACGTAGCTTCGAATTGGGGGAATTGGGCCTATATTGCTGGGGTGGGAAACGACAACCGAGGAGGACGAGAATTCAACATCGAAAAGCAAACGCAGTTGTTCGATAAGGATGGGGAGTACCGCAGGACTTGGGGAGAGTTTTCTAAGGGAGTGTAACCAATTTGCACTTGAGGATTACCTTGATAAATCTACCTCATGCGTTTCTTTTTGTTTGCTCTTAGCGTCTCTCTAATGCACTGCACAATAGCTCAAATGTACCTGCGCAAAAAACAGAACATTGGCTTCTACACCGGCGGAACGTTTAAAGACGCTCAGTTCAACACGCTTTCCGTGGGTATAACGCGCTCCATGCTGCGGTATTTTGAGCCGGAAATTGGCCTGCGCGCCACCCTTCCTCTCAAAGCGCCTTCCAATAACACCGAATTGCACAACGTGTACCTCTCCGCTGGTCTTAACCTGCGTAAATCACTTTTTAAGATCAATGAGCGAAAAGTAGGGCGGTCTTGTCGTGGGGAAATCATTGAGATCTTCGCTGCGCCGGAATACCATCTACTGGTAAAAAGCCAAACGGACCGTTACGATGTTGGGCAATTTTCCCTCCGAGCAGGCCTTGGTTTGTTCCATTATCAAACTGGTAACTCCAAGCGAAGCGCTTCATGGAATATGAAGGCTCAATTCTATTACCGCTACGTTCCGGGACCAATTACGAATACTATGTCAATTAAAAACGAATTTGGAATACAATTGCGAATTTTCAAATTCAAAACCTATGATTTTGTAAAGTAATCAATCCACCTCGTACTCCAACCGAATGGTGATGTGGGCGGTTTTTCTGCGAGATGAGGTGTTAAAACTGCCTCCCCAAGCGTAATCTTCAGAACTGTTCTCCGCGGTAATTTGAAACACTCCCATATCGGCTTGTTGCAAATCTCCCAAACTTCCGCCTCCATTCTCTGCGATTTTTTCCGCCCTCTTGCGAGCATCACTCGTGGCCTTTTCAATCATTTTTAACTTTAAATCGGCCATCTTTGTGTAATAATATTCAGGAGCCTGAGAATTCAGTTCAATGCCTGCATTGATCAATTCGGACACTTGCCGCGAAACGCGGTCCACCAAATCAACATTTTTAGACTGCACTTTGATGTTCTGCGTAATGCTGTAACCGTTGAAATTGGTAGAAATTAAATTTCCTTGGTCGTCGTAATCGTAGCTGTACTGCTTTTCAATGTTCGCTGCCTCGATGATGATGTCTTTTTCGGCGACGCCCTTTGTTTTGAGGTAATTTTTTAAGGCTTTTAAATCTTGGTTTAACGAAGTATACGCCGATTTTAACTCATAATCGTTCCGGCTGAATGAAGCATTCCAAACGATGAGGTCGGAATCAAAACTTTCTTCGCCCATACCAACCACCTTAATTTTTGGATCGGCTTTGCCTTTGGAAAGATACGACCTTCCTAATACCATTCCTGTTGCAATAACCGCGATGCAAATCATAATGATACCTGCATTTTTCTTTAAAAATTCCATGTTTTTTTTCCAAACTTATCGATTTTTAACGAATAACTACGATGTGTCCTGTTACACGTTCTTTTTTCGCAGTGGACTTATAACCGAAAGTTACTTCGTAAATGTAAACATCGTCTTGTACAGGCATCCCTTGACTTCCAAAGGTTCCGTCCCACCCTACTTGCGGGTTATAGCTTTCCCAGATGATTTCTCCCCATCGGTTATAGATGATTGCACGATAGTTTTGCGGGTCGTTGACATCGCTGAATACCGGTTTCCAAACATTGTTGAACTGGTTGCCATCAGGAGTAAAGGCATTGGGGATGTAGTAAGCCAATTCATCGCTTACTTCGATTTCTTGAAATGCCGTGTCAGAGCATCCATAAGCATTCGTGGCGATTAAGCTAATAACGTAATTGCCACCTTCTATCATTGGGAATTCATGGTATGGTTGCTCCTCGTTGGACAACGAGCTTCCATCGCCAAAGTCCCATACATAACTGTTCGCACCTTGGCTTTGATTCGAAAAAGTAGCGCCGTTGTATACGGTGGTAAGGTTCTGACCGAGAATGTTAAATGTTGCTACTGGTAATGGAAAGGTGCAAACAGCATTTGCTTGCGACATGCTGTAGGTACACCCCAGAGAGGTCATAACGGTAAATTGTGCATCGTAACAACCTACGTGATTAAACCAAACTACGCTTGAATCTCCGTTGGCCATTGCTCCGTTGCTGAAGTTCCAGGTGTAATCAACGAACGCATTCCCTGTGGCTTGGCTAATCAGTTGCACT
Source organism: Flavobacteriales bacterium (assembly GCA_947500875.1). Classification (GTDB taxonomy): domain Bacteria; phylum Bacteroidota; class Bacteroidia; order Flavobacteriales_D; family Crocinitomicaceae; genus UBA952. The sequence goes on from CANMUN010000004.1 coordinate 53,213, forward strand.
TCGAGTGGAGCGCATCCGCTGGAGGGCAAAATATCAAACGAAAGGTGCGGTATAGAATCAATACCGATATGCAGGCTGTCGCTTTGTTGACACCCGTTGTTGTCGGTTCCAATGACCAACAAGTCCAAATTATTATGAATAGTTAGCTGGCTATTATTCGCACTAAGGTTGGACCATTGATAAGAAGAAGCTCCTGTGGCATGTAAATAAACCGAATTTCCAGAACAGACCACGGTATCATTTCCTGCATTTACCGCGGGTAGTGCAAATACAGTTAGGATCAATGTATCCGTGGAAGTACAACCGTTTTGGTCAGCCCCATGCACCACGTAAACAGTATTTCCAACATTCGGACTGACCCATTGTCCGGTTTGTAGGCCGTTTTCCCACCAAACTCCCGCAAAGGCATAGGCCTGAAGCGCAACGCTATCGCCGAAACAAAAGGATTCGTTGGCCATCGCTTGAACCGAGTCTATCGTGAAAATACCCAAGTACAAACTGTCGCTTGCAATGCAATTCAAGCTGTCGGTGCCCACAACCGTAAGCCATTGATTGCTTAAAGGTTGATAGCTTTGTTGTTGGGAAAGGCCATTTTCCCATTGGTAATTAATTCCTCCAGTGGCAAGAAGTATCGCTGAATTACCTGGGCATAAGTTTGTATCGTTTCCTGCGTTTATGGAGGGCAATGGGTAAATGGTTAGGGGGCTTATGAGCGTATCTGAACAACCGTTATTGCCAACTTCGATTAATGTTACTGAATAAGTTCCCGGTAAAGCATAGGTGTGGGTTACGGTCATGCCCCCAAGGCTCGGCGTACCATCGCCGAAATTCCAAGTAGCTCCTTGAATACCCGAAGCTGAGGATAAACCAAAGATGGTTTGTTGATGAATGCACGGAGCGTCAAAAATGGGGGCCAAATGGGGAGCTGCTAAAACGGATACCGTTTGAATACTTGTATCGATGCAACCATTCGAGCTTTGAGAAATCATCATTACTTGGTGATTGCCGGGACCATTGAATTGCACCAAAGCTTGGGATGGGTTTTGTGATACCACATTTCCTGTCGTCAAATGCCATGTATTGCTTATACTTACGCCTGGATTTGCCGAAGTTATGGTCGCAGTGGATTGTAAAGCAATTAAAGCGTTTTCACATCCCGCGCCGTAAGTGAAACTGGATTGAACAAGGGTCGGAGTGGCCGTTACATTCAATTCCACCGTACAAGAACCCTGGTTAGAAAAAGTGGTCATGGAGCAAGTGTAGACTTGGTTTACATTCGGGTTTGCAATGCTCACTTGTTGACCGGTTAAATTTCCTGGATGCCAAACATAGGATTGAAACCCGCTCGGTGCAGTTAATACAAGCGGCTGATTACCACCGCAATAGTTGACGTTAATAGCCATGGCCATGCATTCAGCGGCTAAATAAGCGTACCCGAAATGAGCACCTTGAGCACAATCCCAAGTTGTAAACTCTATTTGAATGTTTTGACCCATATACGGCGATAAATCAACGCCCACTGTAGTCCAAGGAAGCCAGGTTTTTCCTGCACAGGTTTGAAAATTCTGCCCGGGTTGCCCTCCATATACGGTGTAGGTGCCGCATCCGCCTCCAACCGGTAGGCCCAAGGCGTTCAGTATTTTTGCTTGAAATTTCGGTTGTTGGGCGGGAACATGTCCTGGATTTTCTAGTATCACCGCGTATTTATAAACGAACAAATCGCTTTGCGGTGTTACGTTAATGCTGTACACGATTTTCTCCGCTTGAGCTCCCGTTTGTGGGTTACCGAGTTTAATGGATTTCGAGTGTCCGGGAGGGATTAAGGGAAGTTGGTTACAGGTGTAAGGATCCGTTCCTTGCTGCGAAATAATGGTGTGTCGACCATTGACGATGCCGAAGTTTGCCCCAGGAGCAGCGTAAGTGCCTGTGTATCCTGTCCAATTGGAAAACGTGTTCAAGGATAAATCAACGTTAGGACAACCGTTGTTTTGGGAGAAAAAGACAAAACGTAACAGTAACGCCAATAGGGCGAAAAGAGATTTGTAGCTCATAAATGTCAGGGTTAAGGTGTGATGTGGTCCAAAACGATCAGCCTCCTACGTTTCGTATAAGCCGTTGAAAAGTTCATGATTTCAACTATTGGAATCAATAAAAACGAGATTGGGCAACCCAAACGACCAATCGTGCGTTTTGTGAACAAAATTTCTTATTTTCGAACAATAATTACAAGCAACATGAAAAAAGTATTCTTTTCGTTTTTATTCATCATGGCGTTCTCTGCAGGAGTCAATGCACAAGTTTATGCGGTTGCCGCCTCCAAAACGGAGTATGCTACTCAAAAGGCCAACGGTGTAATAACCTTTCGATTTGGGGCTGATGTTTTGCCAGAAACAATCATTGCTAGTGGCGAGAATTTTACCGAGAATTTTACGACATCCTTTGATGCTACAACCTATGTTGGCACTTTCACCATGAAAGAAAACACCGAATTGAACCGCCTTATGTTGGGGCGTTTGTTGATCATGTGTGGGGTTGAAGTCGTTGAGTTTGAAGGAAACCAACTTCCGGTTTATCAGTTTTCCAACGAACAATTAAAGTAAGCGAAAGCCGGATCGGCGCATGATAAATTTTACGTTTCCGAAGGTGGAGCTTCACCTTCACATTGATTGCTCGCTCAGTTTTAATTTTGTTTCCAAAGTACTTCCTAGAATTTCTCGCGAAGAATACGAGCGCGTTTATAATACACCCGTTGATTGCTGTTCCCTCAACGATTATTTGGCTTGTGCGAAGGCAGCAATAGCCTTGATGCAAACCCGAGAGCAAATTTTCGATGCAACGTTGGATGTTATTCATCAGTTGGAACAAGACCATGTCATCTATGGCGAATTGAGATTCGCTCCGCTTCAACATCTTGAAAACGGATTAACCCCAGAGGAAGTGGTGGAAGCCAGCATTGACGCAGTGAAATCCTACCAAGGGCCCGTCAAGGTAAATTTAATTCTATGTACCCTTCGACATTTTACCCGCGAACAAAGCGATTTAACCGCAGATTTAGTCATTAAATACCACCAGCAAGGAGTAGTTGCCCTCGATTTAGCCGCGGATGAAGTGGGTTTTAATCTGGAAAATCATGCTGCTGCGTTTGAAAAAGTACGCCAGCATAAAATTCCTTGTACCGCGCATGCTGGAGAAGCCCGAGGGGCAGAATCTGTGATAGAAACCCTTTCCTTACTACAAACCAAACGCATTGGCCATGGCATTCGCAGCGTTGAAGATCCTGCGTTGATGGAAAGGTTGAAAAGCGACCGAATACATTTGGAAATTTGTCCTACTAGCAACCATATAACGCAAGTTTATCCGAAGGGAGAAAATTACCCTATTGAAAAGCTTAAGCAGGCGAATGTTTCATTCGGTATCAATACCGACGGTCGAGCCATATCCAATGTAACACTCGCCGACGAGTACGCTTGGTTGGTTCAAAACAAGGCTTGGACCATTGATGACATGTTTCAAGCAAACGTAGACGCCTTAAATGCTGCGTTTATTAGTGATGAAGAGCGAAGTGCCATGATGAATAAACTGCTTATGGGATTTCAATTCGCAGGACTTGGTCCCGAAACAAGGATTAATATCTATGCAGGTAATCGAGAGTTTATTGAACTAAGCAATTTTGCGAAACGACCATTTGACTATACGGGTGATGGCGAACCTGATTTTGATAGGGAAAAGTTTGGAGGGTTTTTTGAAACCGTTGAAGGGGCTTTTCAGGCACAAAAAGTGCGCTTTTTGGACCCTAATCTTTTCACGGAATCACCAAGGCATGATGCCGCTATGAGTCATATAAGAAGGTTAAGGACCGCTACAGGTAGCCAAGCCAAAATTTGGGGGCAAGAAATTGAAGGACTCAATCGGGATGCTTGGAATGCTCATTCTTCACGAATTATGATGTCTTTACTGATGCAATCTTTCCAACAAAATCCATATGCTTGCCGATTATTGCTTGCAACGGGTAATGCAACGCTTACCCATCATCAAAGAAATGAGGATGCTTGGAGTGTAAAATTCCCAAAACTACTCATGAAAGTGCGTGAAGAACTTCGGAGAACTCAAGATAATATTCAAAGTTAAAATCTGAAGTTAAACAATCACCGTCGCTTTAGGTTGAAGATCAACGATACCCCCAAACGGTAGTACGTATCTTTTTGATTCAGGTCTCCGCGCCGGCTACCGGGTGGAAAAAGTTCGGGACTTTTACTCGGATTCGAAAGGTAAAGGGCGGCAGGGTCCGTTAACACGCCTGCTTCAGGATAGAAGGTGGACACGTCGTCCATGTAATCTGTAAAAGTTTTAAAACAAGTAGCCTCAATGCCTATTCGAATTTGCTTCGTTAGTCCGAACCGCATTCCAAACCCCAAAGGCATAATAAAGGTGGCTTTTCCATATTCTTGACCTTCCGTTTTAAGGGGTCTAAGTGCAACAAGGGTTCCGTTGTAATTAGCTTTTGGGTTGTAGGTGGCAAAACCCATACCCCCAAAAGTGTACAATTGAAAATTCGAACCTTTTTGTCGGCTTCGGGAGGTGAGGCGGTAAAATTGACCGTTGAATTCTTGTGCCAGAAAAATAAACTCGAGGCGCTGGCTGAATTCAAAGTTGTACGATTGAAAATACAAGTTTCGTGCATTGCGCCTCGGATTATCGGTGTAAGCGTCGCTGCCTTTCAGCTCAAAATAACTCACCTCGGTTTTGGTAGCAAAATACCGATTGAAACGAAACTTAAAAGCCGCTTGGACACCTTTTCCAGTAGCCTGCTTGTTCATGTCCTTAGTAGAATAATCCTTACCTTGTCCCGAAGCACCTCCGAGGTCACCGGTAAACTGGGTTGCACAAAAACCTACCTGCGCCTCTAATCGATTACTACTCCAATTCGCTCGATTGTTGAAATTTTCCCATTTGAGACGTTGGGAAGCAATAGGGAGAGAAATAACCAGTAAAAAACAAAGTGCGACGCTTTTGTTTTGAAACATAAGAAACAGGTTATTGAGGACTTCTTAAACTCACAAGGACTTGCGACAATAAACCGCCGACTGCCGCGCCAATAATCACCGGGATGAACATGCTCATTTTGCCGCCGGAACAACCAGCGATACACGGAGTGAGTTGATGATATAACGCACCTCCCATTCCTCCAATGATCCATCCAATAATTAACCAAAATTCGTTCGCCAATTTCATTAAGCTAATTTATCCAAAATTAGTGAATAATTAAGGGCATTCAGCGGGTATTCCTGAAATGTAGATATCAACTTGAGCTTCAGGGTTAAAAAATCGATGTTGTGAAAATTTGATGAGCAAAACTGGATTACTTCGTGAACCAAAAAAAGTTTTTTCGCTATACAAACCAAAACCTGACGGCTTCACCGTTCAGGTCTTTTACCATTGAACCTTTTCATGCAACCGATTAAAATGAAAAAAGCCCCGCATTGCATGCCAGGCTTTGGTTTGGTGCCCACGACTGGATTCGAACCAGCACACCTATTGGCACCACCCCCTCAAGATGGCGTGTCTACCAATTTCACCACGTGGGCAATGAGCGACAAAGGTACATTAATCATGGTTATGAAACAAGATGATCTTCGTGGTAATTTAAATCTTTCGAAAAGGTTTCTTTTAGATGATAAATGCCCCAAAAAGCACAAGAAATGCAAAGAATTCCAACAACCAATGCAGCTAAAGCTGTAGATATCAAGGACGAGGTTAACATGAAAAGGGAAACAATAATAAAGACACTTCCTCTCACAAAATTCGGAATGGTATTCGCCGCTGTGGAACGAATATTCGTTCCGAATTGCTCTGCAGCAATCGTAACAAATATTGCCCAATAACCGGTGGATCCACCTAATAAAAAGCAAAAGAAATAGTACAATTCTAAGCTCATCTGTTGCTTTCCAAAAAGAAAGGCCAGGGTAATTACCAAGGTTAAGGTGAGGAAAATGAATACCACTTTTTTCCGACTTTTGAGCCATTGACTTAACAGCCCAGTTATTAAGTCTCCGAAGGATAATCCAATGTAGGCATACATAACGGCATATCCGTTATGTACGGTTTTAAGGCCGTGCAACGGTCCAAAATCGTCTTTGGAGTTCATGATCAATAAGCCCACTACAAACCAAATGGGAATTCCAACCATGATGCAATGAAGGTATTTTTTTAGGTTGGCACGATTTCCAAAAATGAGCCTTAGGTCCCCTCGGCGAATTCCCTCTTGGTGCATCGAGTGGAACATTTCCGATTCAAGGGTGCGCATCCTAAGCAGTAAGAGCAACAAACCTAAAGCTCCTCCTACCAAATAGGCAATCTGCCATGCGTGAAATGCGCTTCCGAAAACCCCTTCAATCCAATGAGCCAACACTTCACCCTGCGTTCCAATGACGGTTGCAAAAACCGCCCCCATGGCACCAAAACACACAATAATCATGGTGCCGTAACCTCGTTTTTCTTTGGGCATCAGTTCAGAAACTAAGGTAATACCTGCGCCTAACTCACCGGCCAATCCCACACCGGCTATGAAACGAATGACGCTGTAACTCGGAATGTTCGTAACAAAGGCATTGGCAAGGTTGGCAATTGAGTACAATAAGATGGAACCAAACAAAACCTTAATCCTCCCCTTTTTATCTCCTAAAATACCCCACAAAAGCCCCCCTACAAACATCCCAATCATTTGAAGGTTAAACAACATTTTGCCGGTGGAAGCCCTCAGGCTGTCGGTAGCATCGGGCATTATGGTGGCTAAACTCTCGGCCTTCACAACCCCGAAAAGCACTAAGTCATAGATATCCACAAAATAACCAAGCGAGGCAATAACCACCAAAATCATGGACTTTTTATTAAAGGCCGCAGGTTTCATAGTTTCCGAAGTTAGGTAAATTTAAGTTGCTTTTGCTTTTCTGCAAGAAGCAATCAAAAAGATTGCTTATTTTGCAGGAAACGCTAAGTTACACTTTCATGGAAATTAACACAACGGAACAAAATCAGCCCAAAAAACCTTGGTATAGGTTGCTTTATGTGCAGGTAATTTTTGCCATCATTCTTGGAGTTTTACTCGGTAAATTCTGGCCAGAACCTTCTATTGGTCTTAAAGTACTCGGTGATGGTTTCATTGCTTTAGTCAAAATGATCATTGCTCCGGTGATTTTTATTACCGTTTCAACAGGTTTGGCATCCATGAACAACCTGAGCGCTGTGGGGCGTGTTACGGGAAAGGCCATGCTTTATTTTATCACATTTTCCTCGTTAGCCCTGGTAGTGGGTATGGTCGTGGCCAACCTCGTTCAACCCGGCCATGGTATGAACATCGATCCCAGTACTTTGGATCCAAAATCGATTCAGGATTATGTAGATGCCTCCAAAGAACACTCGTTAACGGCCTTTATTTTAGGAATCATTCCTACTTCCCTCATGAGTTCATTAACGGGCGATAGCATTCTTCAGGTACTTTTTGTTGCCATCATGTTCGGTCTTGGATTGTCCATGACCCAAGATAAAAGCAAACCGGTTATTGACTTTTTAAATGCGTTAGCACATCCCATTTTTAAAATCGTTGAACTGCTCATGAAATTAGCGCCAATCGGTGCTTTTGGTGCAATGGCTTTTACCGTCGGGAAATATGGACTCGATGTCCTTTGGAACCTTATTGGTTTAGTTGGTACGTTTTACCTTACTGCGGCTATGTTTGTTGTCGTGATTTTAGGGGGGGTATCTTGGTACAATAAGTTCAATATCTTTAAATTGCTCCGATATATCAAAGAGGAATTGGTCCTGGTTTTAGCCACCAGTTCTTCGGAGTCCGCGCTCCCTAATTTGATGAAAAAACTCGAACGATTAGGATGCTCTAAACAGGTTGTAGGACTCGTGGTTCCTACGGGCTATTCTTTCAATTTAGACGGCACCAATATCTACATGACGCTTGCAGCGCTTTTCATCGCTCAAGCCTGTAATTTTCCCCTGACTTTTAACGAACAAGTGCTTCTATTGCTCATTGCCATGTTAAGTTCCAAAGGTTCCGCTGGCGTGACAGGTGCAGGTTTCATCACTTTAGCGGCCACCCTTGCGGTAGTTAAAGGTTTTCCAGTGGCGGGAATTGCCCTAATTTTAGGAGTGGATAAATTCATGTCTGAGTGTAGGGCCCTCACGAATTTTATTGGTAATGCAGTGGCAACCATAGTGGTTGCGCGCTGGGACCAACAATTAGATGAAGAAGTTTTGAAGCGCGAATTGCGCTGAACACCCGATTTTCATTAGAAACTCTTACCTTCGTAAAAACGATAAAGTATGGTACATAATCTATCCGGGGCCAATTCCCTCATTGGAAATTATATGGCGGAAATGCGAAGCGTTGATATTCAGCACGATCCTGTTCGTTTTCGTTTAAATATGGAGAGAATTGCTGAGATAATGGGGTATGAGATATCTAAATCACTGCCTTACCATACCATCAACGTGGAAACGCCCCTCGGGATTTCGAAGGATACGGTTTTAGCCGAACAACCCATACTCATTACTATATTACGGGCAGGTCTGGCCATGCATACCGGCTTAATGCGATGTTACGATCGAGCCGAAAGCGCTTTCGTTTCGGCATACCGTAAACACCTTACCCCTGAAGAATTTGAAATTTATGTGGAATACCTGGCAGCGCCTAATTTAGACGGCAGAATATGGATTATTAGTGACCCGATGCTTGCGACCGGTAATTCTATGAACACGGTGTACGACGCGTTAATCAAAGCGGGGGTTCCTAAAAAAATCTTCATTGCAACAGCCTTGTCAACCCAACAAGCCATCGATCGGGTTCGACACCATTTCCCCCCCAATACTGTAATTTATACTGCAGCAATTGATGCTGAATTAACCGCACAATCGTACATCGTACCTGGCTTGGGAGATGCAGGTGATTTGGCCTTTGGAGTAAAAGTATAAGGATGTCCGGCAGCTATGAAGTTCTCTGGAGCATGTTTCTTTTGGGAACGTTTAAGTTCCTTTTTGCAGCGGCACCCGGAGCAGGTCTTGCCGTGCCTTTTTTCGAAACAGTAGCGATTACCTCGTTCGGTGCCATCTTAAGTGCAATGCTGTTTTTTTATGCCGGTTCCTTCATATTTCAGCGAATACAGCAACGTAACAGGCTAAAACCTCACCGATTTAATCCGCGTAGGGTTGCTAGAAATCGTAAGATTGTAAAAATCAAGCGTCGCATTGGATTTGTTGCCTTTTGCTATGTGTCCTCAGTGCTCTTTCCCGTTCCGTTGGGTGCTGTAATTTGTTCGCGATTTTACCGCCACCGTAAATGGGCTTTTCCATTGATGGCTTTGGGTATTGTGATTAACGCTCATCTGCTTGCACTGATATGGTATGGGATACTCGGATAAACATGTGTTTTTCGATTTAGATCGAACCTTGTGGGACTTTGAGGCAAACTCTGAGCGTGCTTTACGAACCTTGCATCAAGGAACTGGCTTAGTGGAGTATATTCCTTTGTTCGATAAATTCCATAAAGCCTATCTTAAAAACAACAAGCACTTGTGGCACAAATATTCTTCCGGTAAATTGAGTAAGGAAGAACTGCGTTACGAGCGTTTTCGTGCTACACTTCGTAATTTTAATGTGGTAAACGAAAACTTGACCGTTCAACTTGGAGACGGATACGTGGAGCTATCCCCAAAACAGACTGCATTAATCCCACATGCCGAGAGGGTTTTGGAGGACTTGAAGGAAATGGGATTTAACCTTCATATCATAACCAACGGTTTTTTAGAGGTTCAACATGTTAAACTAAAATATGCCAACATTCATCAGCATTTTCAAGTAATACTTTGCAGCGAAGAGGTGGGTTTTAATAAACCGCATCCAACCATATTTTCCCAAGCCTTACAACAGGCCAATGCTGCCGCCAAAAATAGCTTGATGGTAGGGGACGATTACCGTGCGGATGTTCTCGGATCAATAAAAGCCGGTATGCAGGCGGTTTGGTATCAAAAAGACCGTTCCAATAAATCGAAATACGAATACAAGATTGATTGCCTCTCCAAGCTTCCGCTGCTTACCGCTCAACTGCTGAAGTAGTTATCGATTTCGTTCTTGACGAGATTTTTCAAACATCGCAACGCCAGCAGCAACACCAACATTTAAAGAACTCGTTGCGCCGTCCATCGGAATAGTAACCCGTAAGTCAGCCATGTTGAGCAAATCTTGGGTAATTCCATCTTCTTCTGAACCTAAAATCAAGACAATGGCTCCACGTAAATTGGCACCGTCGATGGACACTTTCGTTTTTTCAGTAACTGCTGCAATTCGAATTCCTATTTGCTGGAGGTGAAATAACGTGTTTTTAAAATGATCTGTTTTACATACAGCAATTCGGTTAAGAGCACCGGAAGATGCTTTAACGGCATCTGCCGTAACCAAGGCTGAACCTTTGGAAGGAATTAAAATGCCATGAACCCCCATGCACTCGGCGGTTCTTGCTATAGCACCAAAATTCCGAACGTCCGTAACCCGATCCAATGCTAAAATGAACGGTTTGACTCCCTGCTCCAACCACTGTTCCGCAAGGGTTTCCATGTTTTGGTAAACAATGGGAGAAACGTAGGCCACTATTCCTTGGTGATTGCCAGAGGTGAGTTGGTTGAGCTTTTGAATAGGAACGTATTGAACCACGTAGTCGTTACCCGTCAGAAATGTCCGTATTTCTTCAAATCCTTCTTTAGAAATGCCTTTTTGAATCAGGATTTTATTGATTTCGCGCTGTGCTTCGACCGCTTCTTTTACACTGTGAATTCCGTAAATAATATCTGATTTTTCCTTTCTGGGGTAGTTGGTGGGTGTTTTTTTGATCATTTGAAAGTATATTCAATAAGTACTTGATGTTCGAGGGTCGCGGCGACCGGACAAGCTTTTCCCGCGGCAATGATTTTTTTTCGGGTGGTTTCATCCCATTCATTTTTCATGAAATCAACCCCAAGGTTTATTTGTGCAATTCTTCTCGGATTTGCAGCCATGATTTTTTCCACATCGATGCGAATTTCGCTTAACGGAATTTCCCGCTCTTGGCAGTAGATTCCCACGATGGTGAGGAAACAAGAAGCCAAGGAAGTGGCGACCAAATCGGTGGGTGAAAAATGTTCGCCGGAACCTTTGTTGTCCTTGGGTGCATCCGTAACAATTTTCTCACCGGAAGAGTGGGTTGCCTCTGTTCGTAGTTTGCCTGAATAGATTACCGTTGCTGTCATCCTGGCAAAGGTAGCCAATGTTTCAGTGAAATCGCGAAAGTCGTTACATGAGATGCAAGGTTTGTCATTTTTTACCGAAATTTGTACCCAACATGGAGAATACATCACGCCTTAAAAAGCCGAATTGGCTTCGCGTAAAATTGCCGACTGGGGAAAACTATAAAAAAGTACGCGGCTTGGTAGATGAACATAAACTACACACCATTTGCGAAAGTGGAAGCTGTCCTAACATGGGCGAATGTTGGGGGGAAGGAACCGCCACGTTTATGATCCTTGGAAATGTATGCACCCGTTCCTGCGGTTTTTGTGGGGTCCAAACGGGTAAACCTTCGGAAGTGGATGCTTTCGAGCCCGGTAAAGTTGCTCACAGCGTTAAAACCATGCAAATTAAGCACGCAGTAATCACTTCCGTTGATCGAGATGATCTGAAGGATGGGGGTGCTGAAATTTGGGTTCAAACCATTCGCGCAATACGGCATCAATCGCCCGGTACAACCCTTGAAACCCTCATCCCCGATTTTGCCGGTAAATGGGAGAACTTACAACAAATCATTGATGCAGCTCCTGAAGTGGTGTCCCATAACATGGAAACGGTGAGACGCCTCACGAAACAGGTTAGAATTCAGGCCAAATACGATCGATCGTTAGAATTGTTATTTCGTTTAAAAAAAGGCGGAATGAAGACAAAGTCAGGGATCATGCTGGGACTTGGAGAAACCCAAGATGAGGTGTTAGAAACCCTCGAGGATTTAAGCAAAGTAAAAGTGGATATTGTTACCCTTGGGCAATACCTGCAACCAACCTTAAATCACTTGCCCGTGGCTGAGTTTATTACACCCGATCAATTCCATTACTACCGTGAAATAGGATTGAAAATGGGATTTCGTCATGTGGAAAGCGGGCCACTCGTAAGGTCGTCCTATCACGCTGAAAAACATATTTTATAATTTTTTGAACACATGTCGGTTTCAAGTGTTTTTTATTCCACGATTTATGATTATTTTGGCAGTCTATTTTAATGATTTTTTAATACAATAATATGAGTAAAAAGATTTACATTATTGGTTTTGTGTTAGTTACGGCTTTCGCAAGCGTCTTTGTGGCAAATCACCTGAACAACAACGGTGCTGGTTTTTACAGGATGGATTCCCTGTCTCAAGAGCAAGATGATTCCAAATCTTACAAGGCGGATGAAGCATTGGAATGGTTGAAAGCGCGTTATATCGACGTTCAAACAGGGCAACCGGTTTCTAACGAGAAGCTTGCAGAGATTCGAAAGAAAATTAACTTGCTTGATCGTTCCAAGAACATATTATTTACGGAGGAAGGTCCGGACAATATCGGAGGACGAACGCGTGCTATTCAAATCGACCGTACGGACGTGAATCGCGTTTGGGCGGGTGGAGTTTCCGGAGGTTTGTTTGTTTCGTTGAACAAAGGCAACCTGTGGAACCGTGTTGAATCCTATTTTGCGGCAGGCGCGAATCCGTTCATTTCTTCCATGACTCAAACCTCGGATGGTACGTTCTTCGTTGCTACGGGTTCGAATCAAGAAGGATGGGGTGGAAATGGAGTATGGTATACCCAAGATTTCGGTGCTACGTGGGACAACATACCAGGGACCAATAGCTGTACCCAAATTGTAAGTTCGGATGCTGATAATTATGTTTGGTTAGCAACCTCCGGAGGATTGAAAAAATGGAAACTGAACGACGCATCGCTTACTTCGGTTCCTGCGACGGCAGGTTCTTGTACGGCTTTGGAGATATCGAAAGATGGACAAGTTATCGTTGCTGCTTTTGGGGCCAATAAAACCTACGTTTCAACCGATGGCGGCCAAAATTTCTCGGATAAATCGGGTACAGCCGCCAATAATCTAGTGCCTTCAAGCTCACCAAGAATTGAATTTGCCGTTTCGCCCGATAAAAACAGTTCCAACAAATATTCTTTGTACGCGGTAAGGACCAATTCAAACCTAATGAGCATGCACGTATCCCACGACAACGGACAAACATGGACCCAATTTGTAGGTGCTTCGGCTCCACCAAGTGAATTTGATATTTACCGAGATCAGGGAACCTACAACTCCATCGTATCTGTCGTACCGAACGATCCTGAACAAATTTTAATTGGAGGAATTGACATTTGGCGTTGGAAGCAAACCGTGAACAATCCACCCTCTGGAGGTTTCCAAAAGATTTCATTGTGGTCCGTTGCCCCGCAGTCTTCCATTTATGTTCATGCCGATAACCATGAGATGAAATGGGATGCCAACAACCGTTTTTATGCAGGTAATGATGGAGGGGTGAGCATCACAACTGACTTCGGATCTACGTGGTTTGTTGCGAATCGAGGATATAACGTAACGCAGTTTTACGGCATCGCTTTTGACCGTGACGGAGCGGTAATGGGAGGTACACAGGATAACGGTACTTTGTATAACAACCATACTCTATCGACCTATCAAGAATTCCGACAAGTAGGAGGAGGCGATGGATTTGAGTGTGAAATCTCTTACTTCAATCCTGCGGTTATGATTTCTACCATTTACTACAACAACATTTCCCGTTCAGGAGATAAAGGGAATACTTGGTCTTCTTTCGAACCAAATTTACCGGGTTCTTACGACCCTCCAGGGACGGATGGAAGTCCAAATCACCCTTTTCACACCGAGGTATTCCTTGCGGAGTATTTTGATCCAAACTCAAAGGATTCTGTAACTTATATTGCCACGAAAAACTATGAAGTGGGTGATTTAATTCGAATCCCATCTTTAGCCTCAGGAGATTCCATTAGTTTTTTTGCAACGGCGAATTATTACTTTGATGACACCCTTCATTACAATCCAGGTCTTACGGCAGGGGGCGTAAATTACGGTCAAAATGCAGCAACCGGTGAAATCGTCTCTATGGGAGGTGATACGGTAATTTACAATGTGGCTTGGGATACCTTGCGTGTTGCAGACCCTTTTCAGTCGTGGTTCTTAGTTTTTGTTAACGCAAACGGTGGAGAACTTTGGGGAACAAGAAACGCAACACGGTTATCGGTAACAAGTCCACAATGGGTTTGCGTGGCTCGAGGTATTGGTGTAGGGAACGGTTCAGTGGATGTTGAATTTTCGAGCGACTTGGAACATTGTTACGTTTCGGCTGCCAACGGTATTTGGAGAATTGATGGTTTAGGCAGCGTCTATTCGAGTGACCCCAATTTTGTAGCAAAAGTAGGTTATGTTGGTACCGGCGCACAAGCAACCACGCCGACCTTTACCACAGCTACTAAAATTGCAACAACCAGTTATGAAGGTATTGCGGTTAATCCATCCGATGCTGATGATATCGTTGTATTTGCAGGTTTTAACGGTGTGAACAGAAGATCCCTCAACGCAACGTCGGGAGCGCCAACGTTCACAGCTTTACCTGCGATTATCCAAGGAGGGCAACCCGGTTGTTATGACGGTATTATTGACCGCGATGATCCCAATATCATTGTTGTGGGTACTTCCGAGGGAGTATTTGTAACTGAAAACGGAGGAGCTTCTTGGCAAAATGCTTCAGCAGGTTTTGAAGGAACGCCGGTGGTTGAAGTTCGTCAGAGCTGGAGAACTTTTGAAGAAGGCAATAACCGTCCGGGTGAAATATATATCGGCACCTACGGTCGCGGTATTTGGAAAACAGCTGCTTACTTGGGGGTTGGCGATAACCTCAATAACAAGCCAAATGCCCTTGCTAAAATGATTACCTATCCCAATCCTTCCAATAGTAATACAACTTTATCGTTCGAATTGAGCAAGTCTTCGAATGTTCAGGTTGGCGTATATACCATTACTGGGCGCTTGGTCAAAGAAATGAGCAAAGCTAATTTAGCGGCAGGGAAAAATGAGCTAGCGATAGATTCCGAGGATCTGCCAGTCGGTACGTACATTATCAAACTCGTTACTGGAAAAGAAAGCCAGTCTGTTAAGTTTATTAAATACTAATAACCAACGCTTTAAATGTTGAAAAGGCTGTTCCATGTGAATGGCCTTTTTGCTTAACAGGTGGGTTAAACGATATAGTTTGAATCAGAATTTTAGGAATGTTTCGTGCGAGAATTGTCCCAAATTAAAAAGTAATTTGTTTGGGGCCTTGGAATTGAGCCAACGGGAATTCTTGGACGCTAACAAGAAATGCAACTTTTATAAAAAAAAACAGACCTTATTTGTTGAAGGTTCACTACCAAGAGGAGTATTTTGCATCAATGAAGGCAAGGTTAAGGTGTTTAAAACTGGCGATGACGGCAAAGAACAAATCATTCAAATTGCCAAGTCGGGGGATTTGTTAGGGTTCCGGTCCATGTTCGCCCAAGATGCATACAAAGTTTCAGCTCAAACCTTGGAAGAAAGTAACATTTGTTTTATTCCTAAGGAGGATTTCGTTTCACTAATGGATCACAATTCCGTGTTACGCAACGGGATTATTAAGGAGCTGTCAACCGAGTTGACCGGTCAAGCCGAGTTTATAACCAACATGGCGCAGAAGTCGGTGCGCCAACGCCTTGCTTTTGTACTAATTCTTTTGATGGATGTATATAAAGAAGAACCCATAAATTTATCAAGAGAGGATTTGGCCAATTTCGTAGGTACAGCTACCGAAACGCTCATCCGGTTATTAAAGGATTTTAAGGAGGAAGGAATAATCTCAACCGAAACGCGTAAAATTACCATCTTGGACGTGCCAAAACTGCTCAACGTAGCGCGTTAATTTTTAGCAAAGCTGAATAAAATTCTCGAAGATTATGGCGCCGTAATTTCCCGAAACCTCGGGGTGAAATTGCACGCCGTAAAGGGATTTCTTTTCGTGCTGCATAACTTCATTGATGCATTCATCGGAATTTGCGACGAGTACAAATTCTTCAGGGATGGAAATGCTTTCGCAATGATCCTCCTGCATTTCAAAAATCTGAGGTAAACGGTTTAAAATTGGGCATTCTGCGAATTGTTCAATTTCATTCATGGTGCGACAATCTTTCATCCTGGCCGGGTAAGCATGGTATAACAAACCCAAAATTTGATGTCCAAAGCATATTCCAAGTACGGGCTTTTCCGTAGATTTTATCCAATTTAACCGTTCCAAATAGTGGGATAGGTTTTGTTCGGTAATTAAAATAGGGGCACCGCTAAGGATAACCCCATCGAAATCGATTGCTGTAGTGTCGTTCGTTTCTTCGAAGGGTACGGTAAGATAGTCCGCAAATTCATACACCATCGTTTCTATTGCAGGTGTTTTGCTGCTCCCAAAGTCGATGATAAGCAGTTTTTTCATGGTATCAGTGAACGAAATTGAGTTGACAAGATACAGGCCGGTGGTCTGAGTATTCCACTTTATGTACCCGGAAATTCGAGCATTCTACGTTTTCTGAATGAAAAATATAATCAATTCTCCCCGCAGGTATTTTACCAATGTAGGTACTGCCAAGCCCCCAACTTGATGACAGAAAAGCATCGGTCAAAGATTTATTGAATTGGTGGTAGGTATATGAAATGGGCGTGTCGTTAAAATCTCCGCATAATATGACCGGGTATGGAGAACTTTTCATATGTTCGATAACTTTGCGCGCTTGATCTGCCCTTTTGCCATAGGCATCGCTCATTTTACGAATTCCAAGGCGAATGGAAGAAAGTAATCCTTGTTCTGTGGTATTCCCGGGCTCGCTAAGCCGAATGGACTGTAGGTGAACATTGTAAACGCGAAAGGTATCTTCTCTTGCTACAATGTCCGCAAATATGCAAAAATTAAAGTCGTCAATGCCTTGGTTTTCAAAGATAACATCGCCTCGAGCGATCATCGGGTATTTGGTGAAAATTGCGATGCCAAAATTGCGGTGTCCATTGTTGTTATGGGCACTGCGTTCATGGTAGTCTTTTGACTTCAATATGGCGCTTAAAGAGTCAAAGGTTTCGAAATTAGTGGGCTTATCTTGTCGGTAATATTCTTGAAAAAAAGCAATATCCGGATTTTCTTTCCTGATAAATTGAAAAATATCGTCCCGAGTTGAAGTTGTGCTGTCGTCGTAAAGGCCAAAAAGCCGAACGTTGTAACTTAGAAGTTTAACCGTGTTTTTACTTTCTGAAGAAAATTCAAAAAAGGTGAGTCCTACAATTTTTAAGTGGTAAGAAAAACTGATGGCAAGCACCAAGACACCCCAGTACATCAATTTATACCTCTTGTAAAAGGCATAAATGGTAAACGCAACGGTTAGAAATCCCCAAACAGGAAAAAGCAAACCAATAAATGGAAGAAACGGAATCGTCTCCGGATGAAAATAAGGGGCGCCCATCGCCGCAAGGAGAAGCGCTGAAAACAACAGCATCAGTATAGAGAAGAGGCGTGTCATTTTTTACCTTGTTTAAACAGAAACTCCTTTTCTTGACGGCTCAAGGATTCATATCCTGACCGGGCAATTTTATCCAAAATTTGATCGATTCTTTCTTGGGTTTGTTGTCGCTCTGCATTGAATTCTTCATCCGTCTTGAAACGCGTATTCGTAGATTTTTGAGATTTACTTCTGAACTTAAAAGTTGATAAAAGCGATAGCACGTTGTTGGGACTATCCGGTTTAAGTTGCCCCAAAAAACCCATGACGGCTCCACCTAAATGAGCAAAATGAGCAATTTCATCTTTGCTTCCTAATCCAATAAGGTCTTTGGCAAGAAAAAATAATGCAAGTACGTAGATGGGAATGGGGATGATTCCTAAGAGATGCACAGGCGTATTGGGCCGGTAAATCGCTACCGCAGCAAAGATTGCCATGATGGCACCACTAGCCCCAATTACGTAATGGTTGGGGAAAATATCAGGGGATAATTGGCTTGAAATGAGTTCTAATATATTACCAAAAACGCCCCCTATGAGGTATAAGATGACCAACTTTTTCCCCCCGAATATTTGTTCAAACATTAACCCTGAGAAAAATAAAAAGAGCATATTAAAAAAGAGGTGGTTTATGCTAAAGTGCGCAAAAATTGAGAAGACAAGGGTCCAGGGCCGAAATATAAACTCCGTAACATTCGTTGGGAATCGAAAAACACTCATGAGGTCGAGGTTTATGATGTCCAATGAACTCAAAATGGACGAAAATATGAACACAAGAAACACGGCAAGATTGATTAATATCAAGCGAATGGTAACCTTTCCGTGGGTTATTTGAAATTTCAATTCATCCAATAGACTCCTTGCTTCCATCGATTAATAGAATTGGTTGCGGTCGGTTTTTCTCCAATAAAGAACAATCAAAGCACCCATAATGGCTCCTCCCACATGCGCCAAATGTGCAACACGATCACTTGGATTGTTTTGGAACGCCATGTACACTTCGAATAAAAAATAGGCGCCAACTAAGTATTTAGCCTTCACCGGTAAGGCGAAATACAATAAAAATTCCTGGTTTGGAAACAATACAGCAAATGCGGCAAGTACCCCAAATACTGCTCCCGATGCCCCGAGCATGGTTGAATACGAATTGGCAACATAGTAGGCTAAATCGTCCGGAAATGATTGAAGTCGATAATGGTTGGCTATTTCCATACAACACGACTCAATGTCGGAAGAATTTTTAATGTAATAATCAATCGTAGATACATCAAGTCCTGCTGCCGCAAGTTTGGACTTGTAGTTAAATAGATCGACCGCAGTGATGGCATTTTGGAGCAAAAATGCCGCAAAACCGCACAAAAGGAAAAACACAAAAAAACGCTTCGGTCCCCAAAGGCGCTCTAAATATCCCCCGAGCATAACGAAAAGCCACATGTTCATTAGGATATGCCAAAAGCCGTCGTGGGCAAACATATGGGTAATGACTTGAAAAGGCTGAAAGAGGGGAGAGCCGATGTAGTGCGTTCCAAGCAGTGCCTTTAAATCAATACCTTTTGCACCCAATAAAAAAGTGAGTATAAATACCAATACATTGATAATCAATAGGTTTTTGGTGACTTGTGGAATGTTATTGAGCATGTTTTAGCGTAAAAATTGATGTAAATCTTCGTGACGTATGATGGTAATAATTTTTTCTTGACTGGGACTTAAGTGGTGTTCCTGGCAACGGAAGAGCTGCTCGATAAGTTGTTGCATTTCGAGCTTATTACCGAATGGATAGTGCTTTACAGAGGATCGAACCATTTCAACCATAAGGATATGCGCCAAGTCTTCGCGTTGTTGGTCTTGCATTTCCAAGCGCACAATGAGCGATTCAATGCACCCAAGGATTCCTTCCTCATGCAATATTTCAGGAGCTCCGCTGATCGCTAAGGTACTTTCATATAATTCGAGTTTAAACCCTAATTGTTCAAAGAGTCCAAGGTGGCTTTGTAAGACACGGATCTCTTGTTTTTCCAATGCTCTTTCCATGGGAAACAAGAGCATTTGTGTGTGCAGTGGATGCTTTACAAACGCAGCGATGCTCTCGTCGTAAAGAACTCTTTCCAAAGCACGCCTAAGGTCAATCAGCATGATCCCACTGCGTACTGGAGCTACAAGGTATTTTCCAGTTTGTATGCATTCAATGGATGCGTTTGTATTTAAATCGGGAATCGGGTTTTCCGTGCTGGGCTCTTCGCTTATGTGATAAAATTCCTTCCAATCGGATTCTTTGGGCGGCGCTGCTCCAAAACCCTCTTGCTGAATAGCTGGACTAAACGCTTTAGGAGCTGACTTTTTTTCATTGTCAAAAGGATTAAATTGAGGGTCAACTCGAATAACAGGCTCTTGGATGGGTTGTTGACGAAAACTCGAAGGCAAATCAAAGGCAGTTTCCAATTCGAAGTCCAAACTCGGCATCAAATTGAATTTCCCCAAGGATTGTCGAATGGTGCTCAGTAAAATAGAATAAATGAACCGTTCCTCGTCAAATTTGATTTCCGTTTTAGTAGGATGAATGTTGACGTCAATTTTCGCAGGATTGATCTCAAAAAAAATGAAATAAATGGGATGGGTTTTGTCAGGAATCAATCCTTCAAAGGCCGTTTGTATAGCATGGTTGTAATAGCTGCTCTTGAAAAATCGGCGGTTTACAAAAAAGAACTGGTTACCCCTTGTTTTTTTTGCGAATTCAGGTTTGCCAAGAAATCCATGAACCGTGACGATATCGGTTTCGGAAGCAATAGGAAAAATTTTATCCGCGCCTCCTTTTCCCAGTACTTCCGAAATTCGCCGTTTTAAATTGGAAGCATCCAAGTTATAAACCGGTTGATTGTTGTTGTGTAAAACAAGCGATACTTCCGGATGTGCTAAGGCGATGCACAAAAACGCGTCTTCAACATGATTGAACTCAATGGCATCTGATTTTAGAAAATTCCGTCGTGCCGGTATGTTGAAAAATAAGTTCTTTACTTCAATTAAAGTTCCTTTAGCACAAATCACCTCCTCTTTGGAAATCAATGTCCCCCCTTCAAATCGGATATAAAATCCCGTCGTTGCCGCCGAAGTTTTAGTTTTCATTTCAACCTGAGCTACCGCAGCAATGGAGGCAAGCGCTTCACCTCTAAAACCCATGGTGCCTAATTGAAATAAATCATCGATGGAAGACAATTTACTTGTGGCATGTCGTTCGAAACAAAGGAGTGCATCTTGTTCATTCATTCCTGTACCATTATCCAGGATGGAAATGAGGGTTCGGCCTCCGTCACGCACTGATACAGTGATTTCAGTTGCTCCGGCATCAATCGAATTTTCGAGCAATTCCTTGACCACCGACGATGGACGTTGTACCACCTCACCGGCTGCAATTTGATTGGATAAATGAATTGGAAGGCGTTTGATTACCTGCATGAAACGATTGACTATAAACAAAAATAAGGATAATTCTCTACGAACTATCCTTAATTTTATATTCTGGAGAGGTATTTCTTACATTCTCACTACCGTTCCTAGGTAGTCCGATTTTTCACCTGGCTCAGGCTTTAATAGATTGACTTTCCAAACATAGGCTTTATTGGTATCGGCCAATTTCCCACTTCGTTTATCAATCCCGTCCCAAGGCAACAAAGCGTCTGAGGTTACATAAACAATTCCACCATCGTTCGGATCTAATATCACCATCCTAAAAGGGGTGTTGCGTTGCGTTAAGGCATAAGGAATGAACGTACTTTTCCGTGCGTCTTGCGATAAAGGTTCGAATGCATTTACCGCAAGCAGGTTGTAGTCCTCGGACACATAAAATGTTTCGATGGATTTTCCACGGCAACCGTTTTCAGTACTTGTTTCAACACTTAGCGTGTAATTGCCTTTGTTGAACGAAAGCATCTCAAGCTCTTTATTGCAACAAGTGACTTGAGTCTCTTCAGAAGCGATCCCAATCACCGTATTCTCAGTTTTAATGGATGCATGACGGTATGGAAGCCCTGCATTAAAGTACAGTTCACCAACGATAATTTCACTTATAGCTACCCCTGATACAGCATGGTTTTGAAGGGTTAAACCGGACTCGGAATGCACAATTTCGTAATTGCCTTCGGGGAGTTTAATTTTTTTCGAGGCATTTGCGGTAATTTTTACCTCGAACTCTTTCGATCGGAGTACGATTCCAAAATCATTCGCGTTTTGAACGTCTAGTGCGTCGTTTTCACATGCCGGTAGTATGAGTGTGGTGTAACTATCCGATAATTTAGGGGCGTCGTTGCGAACAGGATTTTGTTCTGTTTTACCGATTTGTGCCGGCTGAAGAATGGTTGTTTCTGTTGAACCTTGCTCCTTGGTCTTCGTGCTTTGCTTTTCGCTGACGATTGCCTCGGCTGTTGTTCCTTCGGAATCTGTTAGATCGCTTGTTTGCTCTAACGGAATAACGTTTTGATCCGTAATCTTCGTTTTTTGAGATGTTTGGTGGTTTGAAACTCGGTTCGTTTTCTCGGAGCTTTGAGCAAGTTCTTCCGTTTTATTTCGTTGTTGAACTTTGGCCTCTTGCGTTTTTTTCATGGGGCTATCAGAGGTATAATAAGCGATTGCCGCCGCACCAACGAGAATAGCTAGGCCCGGAAGGCCCCACTTTAGGAAGGGGTTTTTACGGGGAGGAATTCCCGCATCCAATCGATTGGAAAGTTTTTCCCAAGCTGCAGGATTGTAAGGTTCACTTTGCGATTCTATCGCTTTTTTAAATAGGTCGTCTATATTACTCATAGTGTTTTAGACTTTGTGTACGTTCTTTTTTTCTAACATTTTTTGCAAGTTCATTCGTGCCTTCGCTAAATTGGATTTGGAGGTTCCTTCGCTGATTCCTAGGAGTTCCGCAATTTCTTTGTGGGAATACTCTTCAAAAACGTAGAGGTTGAATACCGTTCGATAGGCTGGAGAGAGTTGATTCACGCTGTCCATGGCCAATTGATACGATAACTGAAGGGTTTCTAAATCTTCTTTTTCCTCCATTTGATTTACTCCAGGGTCTTTAAAGTCATTATCGTTCTCCGATAAAAACGGATTGCGTTTTGCTTTTCGAATCGCGTCAATAGCGGTATTTGAAAAAATTCTTCGCATCCAACCTTCGATAGAACCCCGAAAATCAAACAAATCCAACTTGTCAAAGACCTTAATAAAACCGTCTTGTACAACCTCTTGGGCGCTGTCTCGGTCTTTGATGTAACGTAAACACACTGACATCATTTTACCGTAGTACAGCTCAAAAAAACGATGTTGGGCCTTTCGCTCCTTTCTAATGCACGCCTCAACAAGTTCTTTTAGGTTCTCCAAGGTTTTAATCGCTTTACGTTGGGTGTATTGATGTAGTTGCTTAACGGAAAATATTTTCTTCCAAACTTTTAAGAATTTTGTTAAAATTAAAGGACTTATTGTAATTTCGCAAGGCGTTAAACAAACAAATAAATAAAATCATAAATCCATGAAAATAACCGTTGTTGGTGCAGGAAATGTTGGAGCAACCTGTGCAGATGTTTTAGCTTCGAGAGAAGTGGCCAATGAAATCATATTACTCGATATTAAGGAAGGTTTTGCAGAAGGAAAGGCTTTAGACATTTGGCAAACGGCACCGATCAATCAATACGACTCAAGAACTATCGGATCCACGAATGATTATGCAATGACCAAGGATTCGGACGTTGTCGTTATTACTTCTGGATTGCCACGTAAACCGGGAATGTCGCGCGATGATTTAATTGCCACGAATGCTGGAATTGTAAAAACGGTGACCGAAAACATCGTTGCTCACTCTCCGAATGCCATCATTATTGTGGTATCCAATCCCTTGGATGTCATGACCTATTGCGCTTACTTGAATGCCAAAACGGACTCTCGTAAGGTTTTTGGAATGGCGGGAATTTTAGATACTGCAAGATATCGGGCTTTCTTGGCGACGGAACTTAACGTTTCTCCGAAAGACATTCAAGCCGTATTAATGGGGGGCCACGGTGACACCATGGTTCCACTACCCCGATATACAACGGTTTCGGGAATTCCTGTAACCGAACTCATTGCGGAAGATAAATTGAATGAAATCATTGAACGAACCAAGTTTGGTGGAGGAGAAATTGTCAAGCTACTCGGCACTTCTGCATGGTATGCTCCCGGGGCCGCGGCCGCACAAATGGTTGAAGCCATTGTACGCGATCAGAAACGGATTTTTCCAGTTTGTGCTTGGTTGCAAGGTGAATACGGCATGAGCGATATTTACCTCGGGGTTCCCGTTATCCTCGGGAAAAATGGTATTGAGAAAATCATTGAACTTCAACTGAACGATGCGGAGAAAGCTTTATTAGCGGAATCTGCGGAATCGGTTAAAAGCGTAATGGATGTTCTTGACAACATGAACGCCAACGCTTAAACGTAAGAATTTTTATTCACAGGAATGAAAGGTTGCAGATATGCGGCCTTTTTTTATAATTCTACCGCTCCGATATCCGGTGGATTCTGTCTTGGATTTCCGAAAATATCAAGGGCAAGACCGGTGTTTAGACCATTCCCATTCAAAGGTGAATTAGGTAAATAGAGAAAATCACCTTGAGCGGTATTTTCGAACAATGGATTTTGATTCCATAAAACATTGGTGAAATATGGATCCGAGAAAACCGAGTCGCTTCGAATTAAACAATTCGAAAATTGAAAGTTCAAGGTTACACCACTCATGTGAAGGGTGTCGATTGCAAGGTTAAAGTCGTTGTTTCCATAAAGGACACAATTGGAAAAAGTGCCCTCATGGATGGACCCAACATTGGTAATGCCGGAAATGGGATTTGAGTAGTAGTTGCTAATTCCAACCGACGGACCTTTGGCTGAACCGTAGCCTAATAAATTACAATGGTTGAAGTTGAAATCTCCTCCTTCAAGTACCAATAAAGCGTGCGTTTCATTGCGGGATACGATGCAATTTTCGGCACGTACCTTGGCTCCTGAATAAATGAAAACGCCGTACCTCGACATGTTGAAAATCCGAGTATTGGTCAGTTGCAAGGTGTACCCTGTATTCGTCGGGGATTCGCTAAAAAGATGCACTCCAGCGGTTCCGTTTTTGATGATGGCATAATCAATGCTTGAGGGTAAAGCCTCATGGAAATAAATGCCATAATATTGACCAGGAACATCGTCGTACATGGCTTCTAAACGATCGCCCTGAAAAACCACCTCTTGGTTCAACATCCCTTGAACCTGCAAAGCGCCTTTATAGACATACAAGAGCGCATTCTTGTGCATGTAAATGTTCGTTCCTGCAGGAATGGTTAAGGTTTTCGAAGAGTCCACCGCAGCGTAACCATAAATTACATGCGGTTTGTCGTTCGGCCAAGTTCCTTCGTTTAAATCTTTGTAGTGGAAATATGCGTCTTGACCCCAAACGGCCAGTTTTACATATTGGTCTTTTCCGTTCGTTCTAAATCTGATGGAGTCTTCAATAATCAAGGGTAAATTTTGACCGTTTACGGAAAGGGTAACTTCTACAAAAGCAAATAAGCTGTCTTTTCCTTCTATGATCATTTCACCAAGGCTGGTGCCTTTTACTCCATCAACATTCATTCTAAAAGGAGAATTTGCACCTCCCATCAATTCAATTTCTTCAATTTTGACGGATTTATTGGAGGGATTGTAAATTTTAAACTGTTGGGTGGTTGAACCAACCGTCGTGAACACCGTATCAAAAACCACCGTGTCCTTTGAGAAATAGATGTTCTCCTGCGAAAAAGGCTTGAGTTTTTTGCAACTGCTAAGCGATTGACTCATGAACAAAGCAAGGCAAATACAACCTAGAAAGAAGAGTAGTTTCATGTGGGTCCGTAACGTACAAACTTACGGAATATTCTATGGTCTAATTGTACTAAATTTACAAAATGAACCTTTTTTTAGTACGAATGTATTCAGCGGCATGAAATACTCCACTTTTTACCTCTTTTTTTGCTTTTTCATTTTCTTTACTCCGGTATTATTGGCGCAAGTACCCCAAAACAATAGCAACAATGGGAATTTTTCGCCCCAGCAAGAACCCGTCCTCCCAGCCTTTGAAACCGATTCCGTTTTCACCTATGGGGAAGTAGAGAACCTCGAAATGAGGGGAGCGCGACAGAAAACCACCGCTTATGAATCAGAGGTGAGTAAATTCAAGGCAGCCAAATCTGCGGTGAGGATGAATACTCTTTCCCGTTCAGCAAATCCTGGCCAAGAGCAGGAATTGGACCGCTTGTACATGAACGCCAATTCGATCAACCCATCAGATCCTACCAACGGGGCTTTATTTTATGAACTCGGAAACTACAATGCTGATAGGGCATATTGGTTGGAAAAGGCGGTAAAATCCAAACCGAATGATGCTTCAATTTTAGAATTATGGTGTGCCAATGCCGCAGTTACCGGAGATACGGTCAGTTTGAGAATTAGGTTGAAGGCGTTGGATAGTTTAGGTTGTTTTCCTAAAGATCTTCGCTGTTACGGAAAAGATATGTTGGCTTCAACGCCCCAGGATGCGGTATTGGTAAGCCACGGTCGTTGGGATACTTTTGGTCTTTTATTCGAGCAATTTAACCAGGAGAAATCTCCCATTATCAATGCATCTTTGGAGTTCTTACAAAGTCCACAGTACCGAATTTTACTCCAAAAAAAGGGATTAATAATACCTTCTCAAAAATCCGTGGACATTGCTTTTCTGAAAGAACTTGTTCAATTGAATCCGGAGAAAAGGTTTGCTTTTTCCATGACCATTCCAAGCGCCTATTTAGAATCATTTCAAAACGATATGGTCCCCATTGGCTTAGTTTTCATCTTTCCGAACGATTATCCGGAGGAAACCATTCTTAACCAAAACCGGCAGTTGATGAAATCTCTGAGTTTTTTGGATTGTGGTCATACCGCTTCGATGGATTATGAGGGATTAAAAGACAATTACCTCCCCATGGTTCAAACGGTTGAACAACTTACTGTTAAAGCAACAAAAGACCAAGAGAAGGAAATTCAGGATAAGAAAAGCGTTATTAAAAAGCGTAAAGCTCCAAAAAAATGAGGCTTGTAAAAAACGGATTTGGCGACTACAGTGACGAGGAGCTCATGCTGGCCATACAGCAGGGAGAAAAACCTGCGTTCAATGAATTGTATGTCCGCTATTCCGATAAACTTTACGGATACTTGCTTAAGATGCTCTGGTACAATGAAGTACGTGCTCAAGACCTTTTACAGGATTTGTTTGCAAAAATCATTACTCAACCTCACTTGTTCGACCCTCAGCGCAACTTTAAAACATGGGTGTACACCATTGCATCCAATTTGTGTAAAAATGAATTCAAGCGGAATGAGGTCCGCAGAGGAACGGTCCATGGAGTAGAACAGTTTCATACCCTATCAACCGATGAGAATTTGGAGAATAAAATCCAAGAAAATCAATTCCGTGATGCACTAACGGAAGAATTAAAGCGATTGGATGATAAGCACCGTGAAGTTTTTGTCCTCAAGCATATCGATGGTTTATCCATCAAGGAAATTTCAGAGATTACGGGAGCCAATGAGGGCACGGTTAAATCTCGATTGTTTTATGCCATAAAAAAATTGGCAGACGCTTTAAAAATGTTCGATTACGCTTAATAATTTGTAAATGGATTGGTTAAAAAATACCTCGGAAAACTCACATTGGAACGAAGACGATAAGGCGGAGTTACGCACTCATTTCGACGATGACGCCTCCTTCGACCAGGTAAATTCCCTGTTGAGGGAAAGCGAGAAAATCATGCCTCAAGAGCCACCGGTAGAGGTATTCAACCGATTGGATCGCCTTTTTGATGAAACGTATTCTCAGCCCAAACCTATCACAAAGCATAACGCAAATTTATGGCGTTATTCCCTCCTTGCAGCAGCAGCGGTAGTGCTCTGCATTTTGGTGATTTACCCTTGGTTGAACCGCAATCCTTCCGCCGATAATGTTCCGCAACAAGCAAAAAAAGAAGCATCAATAAGCCCAAAGAAAAAGCAGGTTGTTGCTCCAGAAAAAAGCAATCAGGTGGAACAACAAGAACCGATAATAGCCCGTCTGGAAAAAGAGGATGTCCAACGTATCACCGAAAACATCAACGATGAAACACCGGTTTCTTTGATGAATGAGGGAATAACAGGCTCAGAAGACCAAGCAATGCTCACCTATGCAGAGGATGTTCCCACTTCAACCATGCCCCAATTGGAAAGTTATAAAGTAAGCAACAACTCATTAATTGATGAGAAGTCCGAGCTTTCTAAAACGATGAAAGAGGAGTCAATTAAGGATAAATCAAAAGACCAAGATGATCGACAACTCGCCGAAGTGGTGATGCTTAAAAAGCACCAGAAAGGAAGAGCGCTGAAAATTGATACTGGTTCAATGTTGAAAAACATTAAACCCGTTTTTTAACTCTTCAAGAGAAAATGCTCCTTGCGTTGGCCTGATCTTTTTACAAGCACGCCCATGCGGAAAAAGTCAATACTTACGTTGAATTTATCAGATTTGCAAAGGGTATTCCACGCATTAAACATGGATTCGCTCCAACGAATGTCATCTAAAATTACCACGGATTGATCATGAATCATGTTCTCTAAGGCGTTACAATACCTCAATAAAGCTTCTCCATCGTGGTGTCCGTCGATATAAATCAAGTCGAAAATTTGCGGCTCAAGTTCCAGCATGAAATCTGAAAAAGTTTGGTTTATTACCGAAATTTGATCGGGATTTATCGCGTGTTGTTGAACGTTGATTTGGGCAATTTGTGCTATAGGTGCACACCCTTCAACGGTTATAATGCGGCCTGTTGGATTTCCCAGATGCATCGCCAATGTTCCTCGGCCTAAGGAAGTTCCCAGTTCGAGCATGGAATTTGGTTGGTAATGTTTCGTTAGCCGATATAATAAATCTCCGTATTTTTTGGAAGAACTCGATCGATGAATTTCGCTCACCATGCGTTCGCGTCCCAAATGTTTTGAT
This sequence comes from Flavobacteriales bacterium, assembly GCA_947500875.1. Taxonomy (GTDB): domain Bacteria; phylum Bacteroidota; class Bacteroidia; order Flavobacteriales_D; family Crocinitomicaceae; genus UBA952. The sequence continues at coordinate 81,892 of CANMUN010000004.1, forward strand.
CCTGCTCCAAAATCTTCGAAGTCAATCAATTGATCATTGTTTGCTTGTTCTTGGTCAAAGGATACAAGAACCTTTTTCACCTCTTGAGGAACCTTAGCTCGAAGGGCTTGGTCGGCGAGTTCGTACACAAAAGGCGAGTGGATTCCCTGTCTTTTTTTGGCGTGTAGTTGATATTTTATACCTTCGAGGAGCAAATTCATAGAACAACGTATCCCTATATTATTTCATGGATTCGGATAAAGATACCCTAATTTCCCAACAACGAGCGCGTTTATTCTCGTCGCTTACGGTTCCTTCCATCGTAAAACCGTGCACGTTGAGCGACGGAATTTTGTCGTTAGAGGAAAACGAGGTGGAAGCATATCGAAAGGTATTTCGATTGGATTCCTCCAAGATTACCTATTTTATTCCCGCTTCCGGCACGGGTTCTAGGATGTTTGATTTTTTGCAACAATTTTTGGGTTCCTCCGGTCAAGAACAGCAAGAGGAAGTGCAATTGTTTTTATCAAAACTTTCTGATTTTGCTTTTTTTTCCATGATCCAGGAGCCTTGGTGTGAGAATCTTCGGTCCGACACGCCGGATCTGTTGGGATTTTGCGAGCATTTGTTAGGTCCTAAAGGCCTCCATTTTTCAGCATTACCGAAAGCCCTATTCCCTTTTCATAAGTTAGGAGAACACAGGATTTCACCCTTGGAAGGTCACTTGCGTTTGGGAAATGCCTTTTGTGATAAAGTTAAGGCCTTTCATTTTACAATTCAAGAAGAACACGTACCGCTTATACGTCGGTTTGTTCAGGGCTTACAGATTGATTTTGCTTTTGAGATTGATTTTTCAGTGCAGTCACCGGAAAGTGATTCCTACGTTTTTGATGAATTTCAAAGAGTTTTGTCCAGCCCCTCAGGGGATTATCTCAGGCGTCCTGCCGGACATGGTGCGCTCATCGAAAACCTAAGCTCCTTGAATTCGGACTTGATTTTGATTAAGAACATTGATAACATTCAATGTCCAGAAAAGGATGATGAGGTCAACGCATGCTGGGAGTTGCTATCAGGCGTGTACCTTTCCGCAAGACAAGCCTTAATGGAGGTATTTGAATCGAGGGATATGCTTAAATTGGAAGAATTAAATCATCGGTTCAAGTTATTTGACGAAAAACTCTTGAGTAAACCTTGGGATATCCTGTCACCGATGCTTCAAAGACCGCTTCGTGTTTGTGGGATGGTGCCCAATGAAGGCATGGCTGGGGGAGGTCCTTTTTGGTTACAAGCAGAAGGTTTCTTAAGCAAGCAAATTATAGAAAAGTCGCAAATAGATCCAGCCCAATTATCCATCCTTTCGTCCAGTACCCATTTCAATCCAGTGATGTTGGTGACTTCTTCTTTTGATGCCCTTGGAAAGCCCTTTAATTTTCAACACCTTGTCAAAGAGGACATGTCCATGGCGGTCAAAAAAAACCATTTCGGCAACAGCGTTTACTATTTGGAAAAACCCGGGTTATGGAACGGTTCCATGTACCATTGGAACAGCATTTTTGTAGAGATTCCTTCGACGGTTTTCAGCCC
>CANMUN010000005.1 GCA_947500875.1 Flavobacteriales bacterium
GCGTTGATGCCTTTGTGTCCTAATTCTACACTTGTTTGGGCAATGACTAAATAAACTGAAGCGGAAGAACCGTTGGTAATCCAGTTTTTGGTGCCGTTCAATAGGTAATAATCTCCGTGATCAATAGCTGTGGTGCGCTGCGACGTAGCATCAGAACCCGCTTCCGGCTCCGACAAACAAAACGCCCCAATTTTCTCTCCTTTAGCTAGCGGAACTAAGTACTTTTGTTTTTGCTCTTCGGTTCCGAATTTTTCCAATCCCCAACAAACCAATGAATTGTTCACTGACATGCACACCGAAGTAGAAGCATCCACTTTGGAGATTTCTTCCATCGCCAATACATAGGATAAGGTATCCATCCCGGAACCTCCGTATTTTGGATCAACCATCATTCCCATAAAACCTAACTCTCCCAATTGCTTCACTTCCTCGGCGGGAAATCGCTGCGCGTTGTCGCGTTCGATCACTCCGGGTTTCAATACGTTTTGGGCAAAATCTCTCGCGGCTTCCTTTACGGCTAAATGCTCTTCGGTCAATTCAAAATGCATGGGATGTAAATTTGATTGTTAATTTTACAAAAGTAAGGTATTTTTCCATTGATTAAATTACATTCCACCGAGGAAAAAAGAATTATTGGCCTCATGTCGGGCACCTCGCTGGATGGCTTGGATATCGCTTGCGTGGTTTTTCCCAACGCACCTACGAGCCACGCTTTTCGCCTAGAACACGCGGAAACCGTTCCCCTACCCCAGGACCTCTTATTGGAACTCGAAAACATCGAAGAATTGAGTGCGCGGGCGGTATTTCATTTGAACCAAAAATTAGGGCTTTTCTACGCTCACTCGGTGAACGCTTTTCTTTCAAAATTCGGCATCACTCCCAATTCAGTGGATGCTATTGCCTCCCATGGTCAAACCGTTTTTCACCAACCAGAGCAGGGTTTTACCGTTCAACTCGGTTGCGGTGCTACCCTTGCCTACCGGACGGGACTGCCGGTGATCAATGATTTTCGTTCCTTGGATGTGGCCGCAGGGGGCCAGGGCGCCCCGCTCGTTCCACTCGGGGATCAAGCATTGTTCAGCCACGAAGCCGATGCCTTTCTGAACCTAGGAGGTTTTGCCAACATCAGCTTTCAGAAGAACGGAAGGGTTATCGCCTATGACATTTGCCCAGGAAACCTACCGTTGAACCGTTTTGCAAAAGTCCTTGGAAAAGCCTTCGATGCCGGTGGAGAAATTGCCTCGAAACATGCAGCAGATTCAAGCTTGCTGAACGCCTTAAACCAGCTTCCATATTACGCATTGGAGGGTCCAAAATCGTTGGGAACCGAATGGTTAGAAAACCAGTTTTACCCTTGTTTTCCGCAGAATATTGCCGCGGAAACAGCCATTGCTACCGTAACGCAGCACCTCGCTGAACAACTTTCCAAGACCCTTAAAAAACATGAACTTCAAAGCGTTTACGTAACGGGAGGAGGAGCCCTGAACACGTACTTAATGGAAGAGCTGAAAAAACGGTACGCAGGTAACGTGGTGATTCCGTCCACTCAACTCTTAGAATTCAAGGAAGCCATCGTCTTTGCCTTTTTAGGAAAACGGTTCATCGACCAAGAATACAACTGCATAGCCTCCGTTACCGGAGCCAAGGAAAACGTATGCGGTGGTAGGCTTCATTTTCCGCGTTAACAGGTTATCCACAGTACAGCCTTGAGAATAAAAACGAAGTTTGCCCATTCCCTTAGGATCAACCTGTATTTTTGTTGCTACTGAATTCATGGAAATCGTTCTAGTCACTTTATTTCTCTTAGGGTATTTGGTCATCTCGACCGAACACGTGCACCGCATTGATAAGATGATTCCGGCCTTGCTCATGATGGTTCTCGCCTGGGGCTTACTTTTGATGATGCCATTCGCCATGGAACAGTGGTTGAATCCTTCCAACGAAGTGCTTACAACCTTGACCGGGAATTCAGAGGCGCGCGTGTCCTTGATGCAAGCGACGCTCATGCACCACTTAGGAAAAACCGCTGAAATCCTCATGTTCCTCATCGGGGCTATGACCTTGGTGGAGCTGATCGATCATTTCGACGGGTTCAAAGCGGTCTTACCGCTGATCAAAACCCGTAAAAAATATACGCTCCTGTGGGTGCTATGCCTCCTTGCTTTTTTTCTTTCAGCCATCATTGACAACCTCACCACCACCTTGGTGATGATTGCGGTATATCGAAAATTGGTCCACAAAGCGGAAGATCGATTATGGTACGCGGGCTTTGTTGTCATTGCTGCCAACGCGGGTGGAGCTTGGTCGCCGATTGGAGACGTTACTACCACGATGCTGTGGATTGGTCAAAAAATCAGCATTGCCCCATTGATGATTGAAACATTTTTACCCTCGCTTCTTTGCATGGTTGTTCCCCTCGTCATCGCCCGATGGTTACCCGTTTTCCAAGGAGAATTAACCGTACCTGAAGAAAAGGGTAATAGCAAAGGAAGAACGGAGCTGTTATTGGGAATTGGGTTCTTTTTACTGGTGCCGGTTCTCAAAGCGGTAGTGCACTTACCACCTTACATGGGTATGCTGTTCGTACTTGGCCTCTTCGCCTTGTACGCGGAATGGAAATCGAACCGTACTTTCAAACTCACGGAATTCAACGAAGAGCAAAAACCGTATAGTCCAACGATGAAATCCTTGGAAAAAGTTGAGCTACCAACCATTCTGTTCTTCTTAGGCATTTTACTTACCGTAGCCGCTCTCGAATCGATGGGTATGATTTTACAGTTGGGGCAATCCGTTCAAGAGGCAGGCATTTCCACGTCCGTTTTCATGGGAATCCTCGGTATTGCTTCAGCCATTATCGACAATGTACCTTTGGTTGCCGGAGCCATGGGAATGTTCCCTTTTCCGATGGACCACGAGGCTTGGCATTTACTTGCTTACACTGCTGGAACGGGAGGGTCCATTTTAATCATTGGTTCCGCCGCTGGAGTGGTGGCGATGGGAATGGAAAAAATTTCATTCACCTGGTATTTAAAACGCATTGCGCCCTTGGCTTTCTTGGGTTATACCGTTGGTTATTTGTTAATGTTGTTGAACTTGTAACTTTTTTTCGCGTTTTACGATATAATCGCACATGACAACAAGCACATCCACCCATTTGGGCTATTTCGATAGCCTTCCACAAGAGAAGCGAAAAAGTGCGGCAATCTCCGCGGGATTGATTGCCTCATTGTGTTTATTGCTTTTTCTCATCAAATATACCACTCCCGATCCCCCACCTGTAGCGCATCTTATGGTGGAAGATGAGATTCTGGATGCCATTTCAGTGGAAGACCTCTTAATTTCGGATGGAGGATCCGCCAAAGGTGGAGGAACGCCCGCCAACGATGAGCGTTCTGAACCCCTGCAGCAAAGCGAGCAACTGTTGACCGCAAAGGGAAATGAGCCCATGGAAAACGGAAAATCCAACCACAGCGTTGGAAGCAATCCCAACAATCCTTCGAGTGCGCCTTACAAAGCCAACAATCCCTTTGGGGATGGAGGGAACGGAGGAGGAAAAGGCGGTGGAAACGGTCCGTTTGACGGAAATGGCAAAGGAACCGGAGGAGAGGGCGACGGAGAAGGCGACGGATTTGGAAGCGGCAAGGAACGGATCCGAAACAACGATCCTGTACTTCCAAAATACAATACGGATGTTGACTTAAAAATACATTTAAAACTTACCGTATCGGGAGATGGGAATGTAACGAATGCCGTATTTATCAAGAGTAAAAGTACTACGACCGACCAAACCATCATCAGCGATGTCATCCGTCAAGTTATTCGTCAGGTTAAGTATAACAAAGATGCCAACGGAAGGGTTTCGTATTGTTTTCTGACCGTAAAAGTAAATGCTCAATAATTACTCCGAGGCGATATCCTGGTTATTCCAACAGTTTCCATCGTATCAAAACATCGGTGCTGCGGCTTACAAACCGGGGTTGGATAACACAGTCAACTTGCTTCAACGCCTAAGGAACCCGGAAAAAAACCTGCGGTTCATTCATGTAGCTGGCACCAACGGTAAGGGTTCAACCTGCGCATTTACGGCCAGTTTTCTTCAACAAAAGGGCTTCCGGGTTGGATTGTTCACCTCACCGCATTTAGTGGATTTCCGCGAACGAATTCGCATTAATGGTCGCCCAATACCCGAAGAACAAGTCACCGATTTCTGCAACATGGTGGTTCAATTTGACGTAGATCTTTCCTTTTTCGAAATCACTCTTGGGATGGCCTTGGTTTATTTTGAGCAGGAGCGCTGCGACTATGTCGTGCTTGAAACGGGCATGGGTGGGAGACTGGACGCTACCAATGTAGTCACTCCCCTCGTTTCCGTAATTACAAATATTGGCTTGGACCACCAAGCATTTTTAGGAAATAGCCTCCCTGAAATTGCAGGAGAAAAAGCCGGAATCATCAAGCAGGGGGTTCCCGTTATTTGCGGAGAAGAGCGACCTGAACTTCAAGAAGTATTTCGCTCGAAAGCAGCAAACCTCAATGCCCCGATGCAATTCCAACATCGCAATGTCCAGACAACCTGTGATGAACTCCCCCTTTACCAACGTAAAAATGCGGCTCTTGCGGTCGAAACATTGGGCGTATTAAACATTCCAACAGAGTCGCTCGATCCTGTTTCCACATGGAAAAATTTGTTTTTGGACACCGGATTCTTGGGAAGATTAACTGCCTCAATACAATTCCCCAAGCTGTATTACGATGCATCGCACAATGCCGCGGGAATGGAAGCTACGTTGAAAGCCATGAGGTCTATGGGTGCCGAAAAAATAACCGCAGTTTTTGGCGCTTCCAATGATAAAAACTTGGCGCATTTGACACACTCCAAGGTAGACCAATGGGTCTTCTGTGAATTTTCGAACGCCCGAAGTTATCGTGGAAAGCACTTACAAGAAACCGTTGAAAAATTGTCCTTAACCCAGGTGCATTTTGCAGCCGATGTTAACCAAGGCATCGAAAAGGCGCTCAAATTGCAGCAAGAAGATTCGACCATTCTCGTGACCGGAAGTTTCTTTTTACTGAGCGATTGCCATGAAATCCGCCGGATGCTCCTTCAAGGAGACCAATGAACCACTTTTTTCGTTTCAAAAAATTCCTGCTCATAGAAATGTGCCAACGGGAACTCTTGAACTGTCCCTTGCACCCCTTTCAATTCGTCCGATAAATCCCCTCCCTTTAAGTACAGAATTCCTTTTGATAAACCATTATATCCTTTTCCATGCACAATTTTATCCTTCACCCAATCGATGAATACGGGCATGGCAGTTACCGCACGAGACACGACAAAGTCAAAGCGGCTATTCAACTGTTCTGCACGCACGTGATGGGCTTCCACATTCTTTAATCCCAAGGCATGAGCAACCTCGTTGACCACTTTAATTTTTTTACCGATGGAATCCACCAAAACGAAGCGGGTTTCGGGAAAGAGAATGGCTAAAGGGATGCCAGGAAAGCCTCCTCCTGTTCCAACATCTAAAATCCGTTCCTCCGGCTGAAAAGGATATACTTTGGCGATTCCGAGGGAATGGAGAACATGTCGTTCGTAAAAATTCTCCAAATCTTTTCGTGAAATCACATTGATTTGTTCGTTCCAAAGCGCATACAAGCCCTTCAATTCCGAAAACTGCTTTTGTTGATGGGTCGTTAAATCCGGAAAATAATGGAGGATTAAATCCACGGGGTACTTATATCGTGTCCTTGGTTTTGTCCATCATACCCGCCAAGAAATCCCGTGCACGAAACAGCTGGGCCTTTACCGTACCAAGGGGTAAATTCAACTCATCGGCTATTTCTTCATAGGAAAGTTCTTCGAAATAGCGTTTTTCTACTAATTGACGGTATCTGGGTTTTAATTTACTCACCAAAAGCCTCATGTGTACCACCTTTTGATCGTGCATCATGGTTTCCTCTGGATTATTAACAGCGGCTTTCGCATCGATTCGAACGGTTTCTCCGTCTGCATTGGAGAAGCCCTGGTCCATGGACATTACATTTAATCGTTTTTTACGGATAAAATCAATGCCGTTATTGGAAGCGATTTTGAACAACCAAGTACTGAAAGCAAAGCTTGGCGAATATTGTTCAATTCGGTTAAAGGCCTTTCCGAACGCTTCTATGGTTAAATCATCTGCATCGTCTGGATTCTTTACCATTTTCAGCATCATAAAATAAATGGATTCCCTGTAGCGTTCCATCAATTCAGCATAGGCAGCCTGGTTGCCTTCCTTTGCTTTATCAATCAGGATTAAATCGTGTTTCGCTTTATCCGAAAGGTGTTCTGTTTCTACCATTTACTTGTTGCTTTTCGTTTTACGGATAGGTAGAGTATAGGAATTAGAAGCGCATAAAGAAAATCCCATAAGGGAAAAAACCATGCCAAGCCCGGTTCTTTCAATTTCCTCAACCCATTTCCAATGACCATCCATTTCAACAACATCACTCCTCCAAAAATTGCCAACTCGAGGCCCCCTACTCCTTTTATCCAGCACAAAAGAATAAAACTAATAGCTACCCACCACAAGGTGATTGGATATATTCCTAACAACGTTTTTTTGATAACGTCATACCTTCCAGACGTTGAATAATGCCTTGTTTTTTGCAATCTCCACCGGAACCACTCCGTATGAGCTTCCGAATAGCAAAAAGCATCGTGGGCGAATTGTACGGTATAATTCCGCTTTTTAGCTGCCTCTTGTATCAACAAGTCGTCGTCACCTGATACCAGATGGTAGTGTGATTTAAAGCCGCCAACGCTGTCGAATACCTTTCTCGAATAGGCCAAATTCCTTCCGACCCCCATGTAAGGCACCTTCGCCAAGGCAAACGATGCGTAATTCATGGCAATGATGGCCGTATCGAAGCGAATCAAACGATTGAGGAACCCTGGCTTTTTACGATGGGGGCCATAACCCATCACGATTTCTTTTCCTTGAACAAACCCTTGAGCCATCGAGCGCAACCAACTTCGAGAGGCAGGAATGCAGTCTGCATCCGTAAAAACAAAATGATCGTACTTAGCGGCTTTAATCGCGAGCGTTAATGGCAGCTTTTTCCCTGGGCGCAGGTGACGGCTTTTCTCCAATTGAACTATTTTTAAATTGGGGAATTGCCTTTCATAGGCCTTCAGAAGCCAAATGCTTTCGTCGGTAGATTGATTGTTCACCACCACCACTTCAAAACAGGGATAGTCCTGTTCCATAACTTTCGGCAATAACTCGTAGAGGTTTTCCGACTCGTTTCTGGCTGCGATTAGGACACTTAGTGGAGGAAAATCAGCAACAGGGTCCTCCGAAACAACCGTTTTAATCCGAAGAAAACGCGCGTAAAAAAACACTACGTACGCCCCATGAATTGCCAAGGAGGTGTAATAAAAAATCAGAAGATAAGGCAACAGGGATTGCATCAGGGCAAAAATGCAAAGATGGGACAGGAAAACAAATAGCTGTATCTTTGCGGTTGAAATTTATTAACATCCTTATGCACTTTGAAAAGCTCACCGTTGACCCCCAAACCAAAGCGAGAAGGGGAAGACTGCATACGGACCATGGCGTGATTGAAACACCGATCTTCATGCCGGTGGGAACCGCTGCAACGGTAAAAGGAATTCAACAAAAAGAATTAATACACGATATCAAAGCGCAGATCATTCTTGGTAACACCTATCACCTTTACATGCGTCCGGGAATGGAGGTAATGGAAGCTGCTGGTGGCTTGCATTCGTTCATGCATTGGGATGGTCCAATTTTGACCGACAGCGGGGGCTACCAAGTATATTCCTTGTCAAACTCCCGTAAAATCACCGAAGAAGGAGTTCGATTCCAAAGCCATCTTGACGGAAGCTACCACTGGTTTACGCCGGAGTCTGCGATCGATGTGCAGCGTACGATTGGGGCAGACATCATCATGGCATTTGACGAATGCACCCCCTACCCTTGCGAATACGGCTATGCGAAAAAATCGCTTAAATTAACCCACGATTGGTTGCTGCGCTGCCTTCAACAAATGAATCAAACGGAGGCTAAATATGGCCATCAACAGACCTTATTTCCCATTGTGCAAGGATCCGTTTACCGAGATTTACGCATAGAATCAGCAGAATTCATGTCGGAATATGGCAAAGTAGGCATCGCCATTGGCGGACTATCCGTGGGGGAACCGGAAGAAGAATTGTACGCGATGACCGAAATTGTTACGGATATTCTTCCGAAGGACAAGGCCCGATACTTAATGGGCGTAGGAACTCCATGGAATTTGCTCGAATGCATTGGCTTGGGAATCGACATGTTCGATTGCGTATTGCCGAGTCGAAATGCCCGTCACGGATTGCTCTACACCCGTGAAGGGAACATCAATATTAAAAATAAGCAATGGGAATTTGATTTCACTCCGATAGATCCAACCTCAACCTTAGCTAGCGATCATTATTACACGAAAGCCTATCTGCGGCATTTATTTAGAACCCAAGAGCAATTAGGATTGCAATTGGCCACTTTGCACAATTTGGCTTTTTACCTGGAATTGATGCGGGAAGCACGGGAGCACATCGAACAAGGCACTTTCGTTGCTTGGAAAACACAACTCGTTCCACAATTGAAAAGAAGGCTATAAATGTTGAGCATTCTCGATAAATACATCGTACGAAAATTCCTTAGCACGTTTTTCTTCATGCTGGGCATCATCATGCTATTCGCAATGGTGTTTGATGTTTCCGAGAAATTGAGCGAATTCATTTCCAATAAGGCACCCGTAAATGCCATCGTTTTCGAATATTACCTGAGTTTTTTCCTGTTCCACGGAAACATGTTTTCCTCCATGATCGTATTCATCTCCGTAATTTGGTTCACTGCGAAACTGGCACAAGACACGGAGTTGGTCCCGATGTTCTATTCCGGAAAACCCATGCTTCGTTTTCTCAGGCCTTACATGCTCTCCGCCACGGTTTTAATGGTTATTTCCCTCATTCTAAACCATTACATTGTTCCTAATGCCAACAAACTACGGCTTGGATTTGAGGAAAAATACTACCGAGATGTAATGACCGTGGAAAATTACCATGCTGATTACCCGAACCGCACCACCGTGTATTTTTCCAATTACACCAACGATGAAGGTAAGGTTTCAAACCTCATTGTACAACGCTGGGATAGCACTGGAAAACCCGTTTTTTTTCTCAAGGCCAATACGGCTAAAAACACCCCAAACTCCAACCAATGGAAGTTGCACCACGCTTACATCAAGGAGCTGAATTTTCCCAAAGGCACACTGCGCCATGTCCGGGAATTGGATACTGTTTTCAATTTTTCCATCCAAGAAATGGCACAACGCGAAAATGTGGCAGAAACCATGACCTCGCCTGAATTGGCGCGCATGATTGCAAAAGAAAAAAATAAAGGGTCCTCAAGGGTGCCATTCTATGAAATTGAACTTCACCAAAGGAACTCATATCCCTTCGCTACCTATATCCTGACCCTTATCGGTTTTTCCGTTTCATCCCGCAAGCGACGTGGTGGTATCGGTATGAACGTAGCCATAGGACTTGCATTTGTTTTCGTTTACATCTTTTCGATGAAAATCATGGCTGTATCAGCCTTAAACCTGGGCATACCCGCCGTAATTGCCGTATGGATTCCCAACCTGCTTTTCGGCATCGTTTCCATCGTGTTGTACCGACATGCGCAACGGTAAATTCCGCTAAAACTACGTAGAAAGCCCTAGCCTCAACGTACAAATACGTATTCGATAACGCGTAGTTGATGGTATTTAGCATCACAAAATCAAGCTTTTACGGCAGCGATATTCATAACCCCTCCATCTTTGTCTCAGAAAACGGAAAATAACTTTAAAAACGAATATCATGAAAAAGCAAAACAACCTCGGAATCTTATTAGCAGGAATGCTAGGATTAAGCGCTTTAAGCGCAAACGCTCAAAACAGTTCTGTTTGGGCACGAATTTATGACGATGTGCAAATGCCAAGCGTCCTTCCCAACGGAAGCATCGGTGCCGCTAACGGTGCTTTTGCCAGCGCCTTGAATCAAGTGGGAGTTACCCACGTTGCACAGGCATTGCCCAATTCAAAAAACGAACAATTATTGAACGTTGTTTCGTTTCAATGTGCATGCGACGAAAATACCTTGACGCAAACTTTAAGGAACTTTCCGAACCTTGTCGCTGAAATTGAACGTGCTCCTGAATACCACACGCTTTATGTTCCCAACGATTACCATGCGGCCTTTGGTTCAAACTATGCCCTCGACCTGATCAAAGCTCCGCAAGCTTGGGACCTTTCGCATTCGAGCAATGCATTTGTTGTAGGGATCAGCGACGCGAACTTGAACCCATCGCATGAGGAATTAGCCGGGAAAATCACCTATTACGATAGCAACAACAGTTTATCTCCCGATCACGGAACAGCGGTTGCGAGCCTCGCAGCAGGAAATACCGAGAATTTTGTTGGAAGCAGTTCCATCGGATTCAATTCTTCCATCGCGTTTTATAAAATGGACTTCAATGAACTTCTAGTTGCAACGTATGCAGGAATTGATGTAATCAACATCAGTTGGTTTTCTGGATGTACTCCAAGTTCCTTTGAACAAGCGGTTATAGATGAGGTATATAGCAACGGGACCTTTATCATTGCAGCAGCGGGTAACGGAACTACGTGCGGAGATGCAAGTGCGTTAACCTATCCTGCTGCCTACGATCGAGTATTTGCCGTAACCAGCATTGGAGATCACGATAACCATGAGGCAATTATTGGAGATCCTTCTACAGCTCATCAACACAACGGTCGTGTTGACTTAAGTGCTCCGGGGTACGACGTCAACATTCCCGTGGATGCAACCCATTATGGAACCGCGTCCGGGTCCTCTTTAGCTGCTCCCTTTGTCACAGGAACTGTAGCATTAATGTTAAGTGCGAACCCTTGCTTGAGCAACGATCAAATTGAAACCTTGCTTAAAAATACCGCTCAGAACATTGATGCCGTAAATCCTGCATACCATGGAATGCTTGGAGCGGGAAGGCTCAATGCTTTCGACGCAGTACAAGCAGCTTTGCAAGCACCTAATACCTTAGATTTAACCATTCATACGCACAACGGATGTGTTGAGGGTGAGGGAAGCATTGCCCTAAGTCCTTCCAACGGTCAAGAGCCTTATCAATACGTATGGAGCAACGGAGCTACAGGCCTAACCAACGAAGGTCTGAATTCTGGTAATTATGCTGTAACGCTCATCGATGCACATGGGTGTACACTTTCTCAAAACATGGTAATTCACAATTCTACGCCGGTAATCGACAACAGCATCGTACATAACGTTATCTGCAACGGAGGAGATAACGGGGCAATCAATGTAACCGCTGCACAAGGAAACCCAACGTATACTTACACGTGGAACAATGGAGCAACAGGGAGTACGGTTTCCAACCTTGCCGCTGGCAACTATCAGGTAACCGTGACGGATATCAACGGATGCAGCACCTTTGGCCACTTCTACGTAACGGAACCGCAAGCTTTGGAAATCACCGCTGACATCGATGCAGATTTTGGCAACAACGATGGAAAAATCAAACTTACGGTTAACGGAGGAACTCCTGGATATACATTTGAATGGTCTAATGGTGCTACCATTCAGAACATCGGAGAGTTGGAAGCTGGAACTTACACGGTTACCATTACGGATGCCAATGGATGTGTAACTGAAATGGACTTCGTAGTAGAAAACGAAACCACCGCAAACACGATTTCGTTGATGGATGTAAGTTTATTCCTTTCACCTAATCCTTCTGACGGAGACGTTCGCATCAAGTGGAAAGGAGCCGCTTCTCAATTGATCATTGTCAACCAAATGGGAAGTGTGATATTGACAAAGAAAATTTTCAACACCCAAACCACCGAAGTATTAGATCTTCCGTCAGGATTGTACTCTGTGAAAGTGATTGGAGTGAATGGATCAACGGCAAGCCGACAACTGGTGATTATTTAAGGAATAATTTAGATAACAAAAAAGGGGCTTCGGCCCCTTTTTTGTTAACTTTAAGAAAAAAGCATGAAAAAAATCCTATTTATCTTGATTGTTTTGGGGACAAGTTTCAGGGCGCAAACCCAAAATTGGGTTGACCAACAGTATTCATATGACAGCGTTTTAAACGTTGAATACGGTAGTGCTGTTGATTTCAACGGAAATAACGTCAACCTTTACATGGATATTTATTCTCCCCAATGTCCGAATCCGAATCAAACATCCCGTTGGCCATTGATGGTTGTGATTCATGGAGGAGCATTCATTGAGGGCAGTAAGAACGATGCAAGCGTACAAGACTATTGCAAGGAATTTGCTCGGCGCGGTTATGTCACTGCAAGTATTTCATATCGATTAGGGTTCATTTCAGATGATAATGCATGGAGTTGCAACTATCCCAACTATCCTTGCCTATTCGCCTCGGACAGCGCTGAATGGTCTCGTGCATATTACCGCGGTATACAAGATGGAAAGGGTGCATTGCGGTATTTAATGAACCGTAACCAAACCTACGCGATAGATACCAACAATGTTTTTCTTGTTGGAGAAAGCGCGGGAGCCTTTATTGCGTTAGGTATTGGCCTCATGAACGATGCCTCTGAGCGTCCCGCATCAACTTTTGCCCTTAATCCTCTACCCGCTCCTCATCCGAATGCAATGAATTGTTCGCATAATGCTGGAGAGACGTTTGGTAACAGCCTCCCAAGGCCCGATTTAGGAGGGATAGAAGGCGACATAGAGCCAAGTTCGGTAAATTTCACCATCAAAGGGATTGGAAACATTTTTGGCGCCTTGATGTCGGATCTTTTGCAAGTACACCCACCAAACAAGGTAAAGCCCAGCATATACACTTACCATCAACCCTGTGATATTATCGTACCCATTGACAGCAAACAGGTGTTATGGGGATTGGATTGGTGCATGACGAATGGATATAATTGCTACGCCATAGCCAACACTCCGGTGGTACATGGCAGTCAAACCATCAGCGACTGGAACAACCAAAACAACTACGGGTACACGATTCAAAATCACTTTACCCCAAATGCATTTCCGTACCAATATGCTTTCCTTCAAGGAAGTTGCCTGGACCAAGTGAACACACCTTGCCACGCCTACGATAACATGAACCAACGTCAATTAGAAATCGCGCAATTTTTCGCACCGCAAATCAGCAGTTCAGAAATTTGTCAAACCCTGAGCCTTCAACATGAAATCGTCCAATTTCAACTAGTACCTAACCCCGGCAACCAGCAACTTGAAGTTATAATTAGCGATGGACTTCCGACGGTTGTAACACTTTACACCATGAACGGGGTGAGAGTTTTGTCCACCGAAGACAACGGCCCAATCGACCTTCGTTTCCTGACCCAGGGTATTTATCTCGTTGAACTATCACGAAACAACCAACGGATTGGTCTGGCACGTTATGTAAAACGTTAAGTTTAGCGGTAAAGCGTTCTCTTAACTGCTTTAATTAAGCGATCTACGTTGGGCAAAGCCTCATCGATCAGCGTCGGAGAGAAGGCAAAAGGTGTATCGGTTTGTGTAACTCTTTCTACCGGCGCATCCAAATAATCAAAGGCATAACGCTGTAAGTGGTATGCAATCTCGGAGGAGATGCTTGCTAGGGGCCAAGATTCTTCTAAAACAACGCAACGATTGGTCTTTTTAATAGAATTAACCACACATACGTAATCAATGGGGCGGATGGTACGTAAATCGATGATTTCAATATGGATGTTCTCTTTAGCAAGAATTTCGGCAGCCTCATGAGCCACTTTAATAATTTTACCAAAAGATACCACGGTTACATCGCTTCCCTTTCGTTTAATATCCGCGACACCTATGGGGATGATGAATTCGCCTTCTGGAACTTCCCCTTTATCGCCGTACATTTTTTCTGATTCTAGAAAAACCACTGGATCTTCGTCCCGAATCGCCGCTTTCAGCAGGCCTTTTGCATCCGCTGGGGTTGAGGGAGTGATAACTTTCAATCCGGGAACATGGGCGTAAAAGGCCTCAAAACTTTGAGAGTGCGTGGCGGCTAATTGTCCCGCCGTACCGTTCCCTCCGCGGAAAACAATAGGACAATGGTATTGTCCTCCGGACATTTGCAACATTTTTGCCGCTGAGTTAATGATTTGATCTGCTGCCAGAATCGCAAAATTCCAGGTCATGAATTCTACAATCGGACGCAGGCCATTCATAGAAGCACCCACCGCAATTCCCGCAAAACCAAGCTCAGCAATTGGGGTGTCAATGACTCTCTTCGGACCAAACTCGTCCAACATTCCTTGTGAAACTTTATAGGCACCGTTGTATTCAGCGACTTCCTCTCCTAAAAGAAAAACAGAAGGGTCTCTGCGCATTTCTTCGGACATTGCCTCACGCAGTGCTTCGCGAAATTGTAGTGTTTTCATGTTTTGTTTATTTAAAATTTAGCTAGGCAGCTGTAAGCCTTTTAAAGTTTGTTTTATCAAAAACGGTTCGAGCATAGGGCTCGTCAACGTGCAACTTTTTCTTGGAAGAAGAAGGAAGTTCATACATGGCATCCATGAAAATCGCCTCAACGATGGACCTTAGTCCTCTCGCGCCTAATTGAAACTCAATCGCTTTATCCACAACAAAGTCCAACACTTCTTGGTCAAAAGTAAGTTTAACCCCGTCAATTTCGAACATGCGAACGAATTGTTTCATAAGGGCGTTTTTGGGTTCGGTAAGAATGCGTTTGAGGGCATCTCGATCCAAAGGAGTCAGGTAGGTAAGCACCGGAAAGCGACCGATTAATTCGGGAATTAACCCATAGGACTTCAAATCCAAGGGAGAAATATTGCTCAATAAATCTTCCTTGTCGATGCTTTTTTTATCCGCAGAAGAAAATCCAATGGTGCTTTTATTCACACGATTTGCAATTAACTTTTCTATCCCATCAAACGCACCACCGCAGATAAATAAGATGTTTTTTGTGTCAACTTGGATCATTTTTTGGTCCGGGTGTTTGCGTCCCCCCTGCGGCGGAACATTCACCACCGATCCTTCTAAAAGCTTTAAAAGTGCTTGTTGTACCCCTTCTCCGGAGACATCCCGTGTAATTGAAGGATTATCGCGTTTACGAGCGATCTTATCGATTTCATCAATGAACACGATACCGCGTTGAGCCCTTTCCACGTCGTAATCCGAAGCCTGAAGTAAGCGCACCAAAATATTTTCCACGTCCTCACCAACGTAACCTGCCTCGGTTAATACCGTGGCATCCGCGATGCAAAAAGGAACGTCCAGCATTCGCGCAATCGTCTTCGCTAAAAGGGTTTTACCCGTACCAGTTCTACCCACTAAAACAATGTTGGACTTCTCGATTTCCACGTCTTCCTTGGAACTTGGATTCAAAATCCGTTTATAGTGGTTGTACACCGCTACGCTGAGAACTTTCTTGGCTTCTTTCTGACCGATAACATAATCGTCTAAGAGCGCATTTAACTCCTTTGGTTTAACCGATTTGAACGCATTATCTTCCGTAATGACCCCTGGCTTTTTTCGTTCCGAATCGACAATCCTCCCTGCCTGAACCACGCATTCATCGCAAATCAATGCAGATATACCTGAAATCAGTACATTCGGTGGATTAACTTCTTTCCCGCAAAAAGAACATTCTTTTTTCGATGGCATCTTATTTTGGGTTACGGATCAACACCTCGTCCACCATTCCGTACACTTTTGCTTCTTCCGATGTCATCCAATAATCCCGATCGGAATCTGCGTAAACTTTATCGTATTCCTGCTTGGAATGATGCGCAATAATGTCGTAAAGTTCTTTTTTCAATTTTTGAATTTCACGAGCGGTAATCTCAATATCCGAAGCTTGACCTTGGGCTCCTCCGAGGGGTTGATGAATCATAACTCGGGCGTGTTTGAGAGCGCTTCGTTTACCTTCTGCTCCTGCACACAAGAGGACAGCGCCCATGGAGGCTGCAATTCCCGTACAAATTGTTGCAACGTCTGGACGAATATATTGCATCGTATCGTAAATTCCTAAACCGGCATAAACAGAACCGCCCGGAGAATTCATGTAAATTTGAATGTCTTTTTTCGCATCTAAGGATTCGAGAAACAACAATTGCGCATTGATGATGTTGGCTACTTGGTCGTTGATACCGGTACCCAAGAAGATAATTCGGTCCATCATTAACCTGGAAAAAACGTCCATTTGCGTCATGTTCATTGGACGTTCCTCAATGATGTACGGAGTCATCGAGGACTCGATGTAATGACCCGTATGCATGCTGTTCAATCCATGATGCTTGGTGGCATATTTTAAAAACTCAGTTCCTTCGTTCATTTGTTATATTTTAGTTGTCAAAAATAACCAATTCGAAGCATAAGACCCGCGAATGACGTCAAAAATTAATCGAATTTCTGCTCTTGCTAACGTGCGAAATCGAAGAATTCTATTCGGTGCCTTGAATTGGGGAATGGGACATGTTAGCCGATCCATTCCATTAATTGCATCCTTGCTGGAGCAAGAAAACCGAATATTCATCGCTTGCAATCCCGCGCAAGAAACCATTTACCGCGTTTATTTCCCCCATTTAACGTACTATTCGCTCGAAGATTATCCCTTTCTGTTTTCCGAAAAAGGTTTTAGACCCGTTGACTTCCTACGACGTATTCCGCAGTTGTTCCGACACATCCAACGGGAAAAAGTCCGTGTTACTGAAGTCGTAGGTATCGAGCGCATCGATTTAGTCATAAGCGACCATCGGTATGGATTCTTGAGCTCGAAAGTAGAAAGCATCTTTATTACGCACCAGTGCCGTTTACCCCTTCCTCCATACGGCAGAATTTTTCAATTTTTCCACCGCAATTTAATGCGAAAATTCAACGCTTGCTGGATTGCCGATGATCAGATCTTACGCTTGGCAGGGAAACTTTCTTGTGAGCCGAAAATGCCTCATTTATACATAGGGGTTCTTTCGAGGTTTAGCGTGAGCCGCGGTCACCAACCATGGAAAGTTTTGCTATTAAACGGCCCAGAAGCTTTTCACACCTTATTAATCCAGCACTTCGAACAAGAGCTGCATGATGTGGACTTTGCCATTGGAACCCACCCTTTAATACCCGAAGGTATCCCGCAGATCACCAACTGGGAAGAAGCGGATGAGATTTTGAAGGCTTCGCATACCGTTATTAGTTTTTGTGGATATTCAACGCTCATGGACATGCAAGCACTGCAATGCCATTGGATTACCCTACCAACTCCAGGGCAATATGAGCAGGAATACTTATTCCAACAAAAAACCCTCCGCGAGGGAGGGTTTCACAATAATTAATCGAGAACGTTTACTTTACAGCGGCACTGAACGTTGCGTCATCCATGAACTTGATGAATTCACGGTCTTTCGCTGCTTTTTCGCGTAATTTGGAATCTTTAGCGATAGCCGACTTCAAGCTGCTAACCACGGCATCAACTCCTGCATTGGAGCGAGCAGCGATGATTGCTTTCAAATAATGACCATCTGCTGCGTCTTTATCTTTGCTATCCGCCAATGTTTTACTTGCCTCGTCTAGAGTTCCAACCAACACCTGCGCTAAAGCCTTGTTGAAAGAAGCTGATCCAAAACCACTAACAGCGTTGCTGTAATTCCCTTCCAAAACTGCTATAATCGCATTGTTGTAGTTCACTTCTGCATTTTTTTCCTTTACCTGACCCAATAACTTTTTCGCGGTTGCGCGGTCCCCTTGTACCATGGCTACGCCCGCAAGGTTGTTTTTGCTTTTGTTATTATCCTTAGCACTCAAAGCCTTGTCGAAGTTGGTCTTTGCTTTTGCATAGTTTCCTTGCATGTAGGCAACGGCTCCTGCGTTGTTCCACGCACGGACGTCCGTTGGATAGCTTAGCGCCGCAGCATCGTAAATCTTTCCTTGATCATTCAGGTCTTTGACCAATTTAGAAGCGGTAAAAATCAACTCATCTGCCGTCATAGCTGCAGGAGATGACATGGCTTTCGCACGTAATTCGTCGTCGTTTAATCCCATTTCAGTGTAGCTTACTACGATTTCTGCACGTCGAAGTGCCGGGAAAATTTCTTTCTCCAATTGCGTAAACCCTTTGGAAAGCGCATAGATATCGTCTTCTTTCTTGTCGTTTTGACCCCCCATGGACAAAACACGGATAAACAAATCTTTATCTTCTTGTTTAATGGTGGTACTCTGTGCTAGAGCATTTTGAAAACCTGCCATATCTTCTCCGTTTCCGGAAAGCGCATACATATTCGTATCAAGGTATTGCGTAAGGTTGTTCTTTTTCATCAAAGCAATAACTGCTGTCCTAGCGGTTCTTGTACGACGACCGGACAAAGGATCGTTGTACGTTTCTTCACCGTCTGGAGAAGCGTAACCGTTGATGGCAATTGAATTGATTTTAATTTTTGGGTTGGTCTGAGCTGTCTGAATCCAAGTAACTAAATCCAGGATGTCCTTATCCTTTAGCTCAGTGGCTCTTACTTCGTCCTTACCTTTCAAGAAATTCAATTGAGCGCTTGCCGTTTTGTTCGTTGAACGAGGTATATCTGCGGTTTCGGTTAACATCATGAATACTGGGCGGACCATCAAAGGCGTAACAATGGTAGCGTCGGCTAATTTCGTTGAGGGTATTGCCTCTTTCGATTTTTCTTTCGTTCCTTTGAAAACCTTACCTGTAAAACGTAATTCAGACGCCTCCATGGAAGGATCGTAAGCAACCACTTCGGTAAATGTTGCCGAACCGCCTGGTTTAAAGGTGATGGTTTGTCCGTTTCCAGTTGCTTTCTCCCCTTGAATTTTCCAAGTAGAAAGTTTAGCATTTCCCAAGGTAGGAGTAATCTCGACACTTACTTTCTTCTTAATGCCTTTTGGAGGAATATTGACAGTCACAGAAATTGCGACACTGTCACCGTGCATTTCCAACGGATTCGGAGTCGTGGTGTAGGATAGATCTTTAAGTTGATCACAACTCGTGAAAAGCAACCCAAAGGATAAACCTAAGATGGAAAAAGCGTAAAAATTAAGTTTCATTTCGATTCGATTTAATTATTTGCGTGCTAAATTAAGAAAAAAATAGAAATATTAAAAAAATTAAACAAGCTCCTTCAATGGTTCGGTTACAAAAGGTCTTTCGCTCCACCTTGGATGGGGAAGGGTCAAGGTTTCTGAAATCAACGTAATGTCATCGTAAAATAGAATGTCGACATCAATTATTCTATCGGAAATGCTACCCTTGGCGTCTTTCACCCTCCCCATATCCAACTCAATGTTTTGAGTAATTCGCAACAAGTCCAAAGGCTTTAATTCGGTTGACAATTTGGCGCAAACATTGCAAAACTCGTGTTTTGAAATATAGCCCATGGCTTCTGAATAATAAGGACTCGAAACAGAAAGCACGTCTCCAGCTCTTTCGGAGAGCAAAGCAAGCGCCGTGGCAATATGTTCCTCGCGCTGGCCGAGGTTCGACCCTAAGGAAAGGATGGCAATGCTCATTTATTCCAGCGGAAACTTGACAACATTCTGTCCATGTCAACCTTCAAGTAATCAATGACGGGTCGAAGGCTGTCGTAATTAGGTGTGCAATTGAAACGTAGAAATCCAAGAACAAATCGACTCGTGGAGTCCGTAAAATGAAAACGAAAATTATGCGCTGAATTACCCCTCAAATAAAACATGGTCCCGTAAACAGAATTTTTCGAATCGATCACTCGTTGGTAACTGTCGGAATCAATCATAATTTTGTCTTCGTCGACTAAATCACATGAAAAGTCAATTAATTTTTTCAATGAATCTTTCGTTTGAAATTTGAATGAAAACAACTCCATCCTACCATTTAAATAACCAATGTCTATTATTTGTCTCGAACTAAACTGCGTAAATTTTTGAGGCTCAAAGTAAAAAAAAGGCTGTTTATCATTGAGAATAAAATCCCCGACAGAACCATAACTTCCAAAATCGAAATTATAACTAAAACACGGGTGTATTATATGCATCTTTGAATATTCATGATTGGGCAAATTTAACCGCAAGTATGATCTAGGTTTTGGCACCGGAGATTTTTCCTTACAGGAACTGAACAAAATCAAGAGTAGCAAACCTAAAATTCTCCTGACTTTCATGAATCTTTTTGCACTTTTATCCATTTAATCCTGCGTTTATCCGAGGCAATGACGGTCAACCTCCAAGGCCCTTGGGTAATGAACTCTCGGTTCTTAAGGATCCTACCGGATTTCTCTACAAGAAACCCTCCCAAGGTTTCAGAGTCGCCTTTTTCCGATTCGAAAACCTCTCCATCGATGTCCAAAATTTTATAAAAATCCTTTAACGATGTTCTTCCTGAAAATGAAAAGCCGTCGTCGTGCTTTTGATATTCCACTTGGTCGTCATCGAATTCATCGGTAATGTCTCCCACAATCTCTTCCAATATATCCTCCAACGTCACAATGCCCCCTGCTCCGCCATATTCATCCACAACCACCGCCATATGCATCTTCATGGTCCGGAATTCCTGCAATAAATCATCGATTTTTTTATTTTCCGGGATAAAATAAGGTTTACGTATGAGGTCCTGCCACGAGAAATCTTCTTGTTTGCTGAAATGCGGCATTAAATCCTTGATATATAGTATACCCACAATGTTGTCGGACTTGTACTGGTAAACCGGAATTCTCGAATATCCTGCTTCCAAAACAAACTCCAAAACTTTCGGGAAACTCAACTGTAAATTCAAGGCCTCGACTTCAATTCTCGGCGTCATGATTTGCACCGCTTCGGTTTTACCAAATTTGACAATGCCCTCGAGCAACTTTTGTTCCTCATTGTCGGCATTCGAATCAGCGGTCAATGCAATAGCATACTCGAGATCATCGGAAGAAATTTTGACATTTCTCCCACCAATCCTTCCGATAAACGCGGTTCCATTGACCAACAACGATTTCAACCAGGATATGGGGGGTGTTTTACGAATCAACTCTATGGGTAGTGCCATAAAACGTGCAACTTTCAATGCATTATTGGCGCCGTAGATCTTGGGAATCACTTCGCCCGTTATTAAAATCAACAAGGTTATGCCAAAAATCTCTACCAATAACTTGGAAATTTCACTATATCCTTCCATCATCTTATTGAGGATCAGCGTGGACAAAATAACTATGCCCACATTCACAAAATTGATTGAAATCAAGAGCAGGGCAATAAGCTCTCGAGGTTTTGAAATCAACGATAAAATGGCTTTCGCTCCTTTGTTTTGCTCATTTTTCAATTGCTCTTTATCCTCAGGCCGCAATGAAAAAAAAGCGGATTCTGAGCTTGTTGTTATGGCAGCCAACAACAATAAAAGCACAATGATGATGAGGTAAATGGTCTCGGCACTTGTCCAACTAACCGACAAAATAATTAAGTTCAGGGATTCGGAAGGGTCAGGCATAATGATTTAAAATGGGAGAATATCGTCTTCTTTTTCCCGAAAAACCTCGGGAACGTTACTGTTTACGGTTGATTGTTCCGTATATGGCGCCATGGGAGGTTTAACTTCGGGTTTGGACAAAAGAATTAACTCCTCTGCCACCA
The DNA here is from genome assembly GCA_947500875.1 of Flavobacteriales bacterium. Lineage (GTDB taxonomy): Bacteria > Bacteroidota > Bacteroidia > Flavobacteriales_D > Crocinitomicaceae > UBA952. The sequence goes on from CANMUN010000005.1 coordinate 21,665, forward strand.
CTTCGAAAACCGTTTTAGAAAGACCTTCCTTATCTTGATAACTTCTTTTTTTCAATTTTCCTTCAACATAGACCCTTGCTCCTTTGGTGAGGATTTTTTCCGCAACCAAGGCCAAGCCTCTCCATGCAACTACGTCGTGCCAGTCGGTAATTTCGCGTCTTTCTCCCGTTTGCGCATCCGAAAATGATTCGGAGGTAGCTACGGAAAAACTGGCCACCACTCCGCCGTTTTCAAAATGCCGGACCTCAGGGTCTCTGCCTAAATTTCCAAGTAAAATAATCTTATTAACGCTTTGGCTCATGGGACTTTGTTAGGACTAATTTACTATTTTTTTTTCTTGAAAGGTTTCTTATTCGACTTCTCTGGTTTATTGGCAGCGATGGTCAAACATTCTTCCAAGGATAATTCCTCAGGAACCGCCTCTTTTGGCAATTTAAAGTTGTCCTTCCCAATTTTCAGATAAGGCCCAAACTTTCCCTTTAACAGCAAAATATCCGGTCTTTCTTCGAAGGATTTAAGGGTATTATTGGCAGCGGCGGACTTCTTTTCTTCCAGCAGTTCAATGGCTCGCTCCAAGGTGATTTCCATGATGTCCTCTTCTTTCGGGATGGAGGCAAACGTTTTTATGTGCTGAACGTACGGGCCGAATTTCCCCACGTTCGCTTTAATCTCAGCACCTTCGTATTCGCCTAATGTCCTCGGAAGCTTGAACAATTCCAACGCCTCTTCCAGACCAATTGTCTGAATGGATTGGGACTTCAATAATGAGGCGAATCGCGGTTTTTCACCGTCCTCTTGCTCGTTACCAATTTGAACAATGGCTCCAAACTTACCCATTCTTGCAATGATCTTTCGACCCGAAATGGGGTCCACTCCTAAATCGCGTTCACCGGTTACCCTTTCGCTTTGTTCTAGGGTGTTTTCGACCGTTGCATGAAACGTTTTATAAAAATCTGCCATCATGGTTTCCCAGGGCAAATTTCCTTGAGCTACTTCATCGAACGAAGCTTCAACCTGAGCAGTAAAATGATAATCCATGATGGTGGAGAATTGCTGCTCTAAAAACTGGGTCACTAGCATTCCGATGTCGGTAGGCACCAATCGATTCTTATCCCCTCCCACGGTTTCAGTTAGTGTTTCTCGTTGGCACCGACCTTTATCCCATACCAACTGGGTGTATTCCCTTACCGTTCCTTCTTTTTCATTTTTAGCAACATATCCCCTTTTTTGCACCGTGGAAATGGTTGGGGCATACGTTGAAGGTCTACCGATACCCAATTCCTCCATTTTTTTCACCAAGCTTGCCTCGGAATACCTCGCAGGTCCTCGGGTAAACCTTTGGGTCGATTTCAATTCTTGAAGGTTTAATTTGGTTCCTTTCTCCATTTGCGGCAAACGTCCCTGAGATTCGTCTTCGTCGTTTTGTGCGACCGCATCGTAGACCTTCAAAAACCCTTCAAATTTAATCACTTCACCCTTGGCCTGAAAGCGCGGTTCCATGCCTTCGATAGCAATTAGAACTGAGGTCTTTTCCAGTTGTGCAGGTGACATTTGGCTCGCCATCGTACGTTTCCAAATCAATTCATAGAGTTTTTGTTCTTCCCGAACAGAAGAAACCTCTAAGGCTGCAAAATTCGAAGGCCTTATCGCTTCGTGAGCCTCCTGTGCATTAGCAGATTTCGTTCTGTATTGCGTAGGGTTAGAAAAAGTTTCACCGAAACTCGAAACGATGTGTTTTTGTGCTTGATCAATTGCCGACTGAGACAAATTGGTGGCATCGGTTCTCATGTACGTTATGTGACCTGCCTCGTACAATTTTTGCGCAATGGACATGGTGCGAGCCACGGCATAACCGAGCCGTACCGAAGCCTCTTGCTGGAGGCTCGATGTAGTAAAAGGTGCAGAGGGAGTACGTTTCAGCGGTTTTACCTCAACGGACTCAACGGTCAATTGTGGATCTTTTAAAGCACTTACAAACTCCTTTGCAGCTACTTCATCTGCGAAATTACGGTCCAATTCCGCTTTAAAAACCCCATTATTTGCCGCTAAAACCGCCGAAGTTTTGAAATAACTTTCCGAGTTAAAAGCGTTGATTTCTTGTTCTCGGTCCACAATTAAACGAACGGCTACCGATTGCACGCGTCCTGCTGACAGGCTCGGCCGAACTTTTCTCCACAAAACTGGCGACAATTCAAAACCTACGATTCGATCAAGTATCCTTCGCGCTTGCTGAGCGTCTACCAAATGCTTATCAATCGATCGGGGCTTACTAATGGCTCTTAAGATCGCATCTTTGGTTATCTCATTAAAGGTGATCCTTTGCGTTTTTTTCGGGTCTAATTGAAGGGTTTCCAAAAGGTGCCAAGAAATGGCCTCTCCCTCGCGGTCCTCATCGGTCGCTAACCAAACGCATTCGGCGCCAGCTGCCAGTTTTTGTAGTTCCGCAACCAGCTGTCGTTTGTCTGCTGACACCTCATAATTGGGTTTAAACTTGTTTTCAATGTCAACTGACAAACCTTTTTTAGGCAAATCCCGGACGTGTCCATTGCTGGAACGCACTTTAAAATCAGCCCCCAAATAGCCTTCAATGGTTTTTGCTTTTGCAGGAGACTCAACAATGACTAAATTTTTGGCCATACCGAACTTTTGACAAAATTAAAACTAAAACCATGCAAAAGACCGAAGCAAGAACTTAAAATTATTCGCCTTTTTACCTTAACCTATGGTTAATAATTTTAGCCGAAGGAATTGACATGACAATTTGACATAAACGCAAATTGATTTAACTTTGCGCCATGCAACCCATCAATTCGAATGAACCCTTGGACGAAATCCGCCAGGGAGAGGTCACCCTTCTGGAAAACGGCCCAACTCCCCGCGGAGATAAAAAACTGTACTTGGAAAGTTACGGCTGTCAAATGAATTTTTCCGACAGTGAAGTTGTTGCCTCCATTTTGGCAACCGACGGATACCAAACCACGCGGAACATCGAAGACGCCGATTTAGTACTTATTAATACGTGTTCCATCCGTGACAATGCGGAACAGCGGGTGAGAAAGCGCTTAACGGAATTCAAGTCCTTAAAGAAAAACAATCCCGAACTTGTTGTTGGGATTTTAGGCTGCATGGCCGAGCGGCTCAAAAAAAACCTGCTCGAAGAAGAACATTTGGTCGATTTAGTTGCAGGGCCCGATGCTTATCGCGATCTACCCAACTTGTTGAACGAGGTTGGCACCGGTCAAAGGGCTGTCAACGTACTCCTTTCCCGAGAAGAAACCTACGCTGACATAACACCGGTACGCTTGGACCAAGGAGGAATTTCTGCCTTTGTAACGATCATGCGTGGTTGCGACAACATGTGTTCTTTCTGCGTGGTACCTTTTACCCGGGGAAGGGAGCGTTCTCGGAACCCCCATACGATCGTAGAAGAGTGCCGCGAACTTTTCAAAAACGGCTACCGAGAAGTAACCCTTCTTGGTCAAAACGTGGACAGTTACCGATGGAACCTCACATCGAAAGGAGCCATCATAGAGCCCAACGAGGCGACCGTGAACTTTGCGCAGCTTTTGATCATGGTTGCCGGAGTTTCTCCCGAGTTGCGTGTTAGGTTCAGCACGTCGCATCCCAAAGACATGACGGATGAGGTGCTACACGCCATTGCCGATCACCACAACATTTGCAACTACATCCACCTCCCCGTTCAATCCGGCAACAGCCAAGTACTTGAACGAATGAACCGAGGATATTCACGAGAATGGTATCTGAATCGCATCGAAGCCATTCACCGAATCATACCGAATTGCGCCATTTCCACAGATATTATCTCTGGGTTTTGCGGGGAAACAGAGGAAGAACATCAATCAACCATTGAACTGATGAAGGAAGTTTGCTTTGACTACGCCTACATGTTTAAATACTCCGAAAGGCCTAAAACGCTCGCGGAACGAAAATTTGAAGACGACGTACCTGAAGAGGTCAAAGGAAGGCGTTTGACGGAGATCATTGAACTGCAAACGGGACATAGTTTGTTGAAAAATCAACGACAGATTGGACAGATTCAAGAAATTTTGGTTGAAGGACCCTCTCGACGTTCAGACGACCAATTTTGCGGAAGAAATTCACAAAACAGCATGGTGGTATTTGACAAAAAAACGGCTGTTAAAGGAAGTTATGTGTTCGTTAAAATTGTGGATTGTACCTCGGCTACCTTGATGGGAGAATTGGTTGAAAACAAAAACAGCGAGCATCCATGACCGTACAGCAAATTAAACAACGTTTCTCTATTGTAGGTAATTCTTCGGGTTTGAACAGAGCCCTTGAAATTGCCGCTCAGGTTGCAGCAACGGATTTGGCCGTATTGGTGACCGGAGAAAGCGGGACTGGAAAAGAGATCATTCCACAAGTAATTCATCAACTTAGCAGTAGAAAACACAAAGAGTACATTGCGGTCAATTGCGGTGCAATCCCGGAAGGAACCATTGATTCTGAGTTATTTGGACATGAAAAAGGCTCGTTCACCGGTGCCGCAGGAAACCGTCAAGGATATTTCGAAGTTGCCAACGGCGGAACCATTTTCTTGGATGAAGTGGCGGAATTACCCATGCAAACCCAGGTTCGATTGTTGAGGGTTTTGGAAACGGGCGAATACCTGAGAGTTGGGGCTTCAAAGCCTCAAAAAACCAATGTGCGTGTCGTAGCCGCTACCAACGAAAACATGCAGCAGGCCATTGCGAAAGGAAAATTTCGGGAAGACCTTTTTTACCGACTAAACACCATACCTATTGCACTTCCTTCGCTTCGGGACCGCGGTGAAGACATCCACCTTTTGTTTCGGAAATTTGCCAGCGATTTTGCAGACCGTTATCGCATGCCAACCATCAAGCTCAACGATGAGGCAATAGAACTGCTCAATGCCTATCGATGGCCTGGCAACATCCGTCAGCTGAAAAACATCGTTGAACAGTTGAGCATCATCGAAACGGAACGAAACATCGATCGCATCCTGCTCAAAAATTACCTTCCAAAGTCCGCAGAATCAGGGGCGCTTGTAGTCAATACCCCCAACCAGGAATCAATTTCTGAACGCGAACTAATGTACAAGTTTTTGTTCGATATGAAACGTGACCTCACGGACCTAAAAAAATTAGTCGTAGAGGTGTTAAGCCAGACCGGTGGTATTGAACTCAACCCTGACCAGAACATCTTAGTGAATAAACTGTACCAAGATTTCGGGGCAAGTGTGCCGGGTACAATACTCCCACAAAGCCTAATGCCTCCTAAAATTCAGGAATTGGAGGAACAAGAAGATTTTACCCTTCACGAAGATTTTGAAGAATCCTTGTCGTTGGAGGAACGCGAACGCGAGCTCATCCAAAAAGCCTTGGAAAAACACCGGGGCAAGCGCAAATATGCAGCCAAGGAGTTAGGTATTTCCGAGAGAACCTTGTACCGTAAGATTAAGGAATTTAATTTAGCAGAGTGAAAATTATCATTGTCGGCATACTATCGGTCCTGCTCTTCGGTTGTTGGCCAAGCCGAATAGGATTCAAGGACGTTGGAGGCATGCCCGAAGAATGGGAGCGCTTTTACCTTCAAACGCTTAGAATAAGTGCCCCTACTTGTCCACTGAGTTACGCAGCAGGGCTTTCGGAATCGATTAAAGATGGGATTCAAAACAATACGAGGCTTGGATTAACTCCCAATTTGAACGATGCCCAAGTTCAACTTTCAGGAGAAATCACCAATTATTCGGTCAACCCAATTGCCTTACAGAACGGGGATAATGCGGCGAAAAACCGTTTAACCGTGAGCGTTGTTTTTGATGTTAATGTTACGCTACCTAAAAAGGAGGAGACTAAATTGGTGGTAACCCGTTTTGCAGATTTCGACGCCGGTGCAAATTTTGCAAGCGTTGAAAACCAACTTTTAACCCAGGTTAACGAACAGGTGGTACAAGATGTTATCAATAAACTAATGAGTAACTGGTGAGTTGGAATAAGCACCATATCAACAATCTCCTCTTAAATCCAGGGTTAATTGCACCCGCGGACATTGATCAATTGCAGCAATTGTGCGTTGATTACCCCTACTCCGGCTTATTTGCCCTAACCTACTTACAGGCTTTGCACCAGCACGCTGACATTCGTTTGGGAAAAGAGCTTCCGAAATATGCTTATTTAGTCAGTGATCGAACTCGATTGTACCAACTCTTGCACCAAACGGCCTTGGAGATTGACACGTCCAACAACTCGTTTTCAAGCAGTGCAGAGGTAACGGAAGTCCTGCAACCTCCTATTGAAACGCTTGATACTGGAGTGATAGATGAAAAACTCTCGACGGAAACCATGGAGCCCGCTGAACCTGAGCAATCCCAAGAAACCGAATCCGACCCCTTGGACCAATTGATTAAAGAATCGGTTGCCTCAACGATGTATTCGCTTGAACTTGAAGAACTTTCCAAAGATCCAGTAGAAAACCCAGAAGTTTCGGAAGGGAGCTCCGATGAGCAAAGCGCACTGGTCAAGGAAGGCAAAAGTTTTACGGATTGGCTGGGGCAAGCCCCTCTTGAAAAATTCGCGCCAGCCACTGCTGCTCGAATCGAACGCCCCACGGTCGACTTTTATTCCCCTATCAAAAAAGCCAAAGAAAGCGTTAATTCGGAGAACATACCCGTAAGTGAAACCTTGGCGAAAATATTTGTGATTCAAGGAAATTATCCGAAAGCTGTTCAAATTTATGAACAATTAATTTTGACTTTTCCCGAAAAAAAGGCTTACTTTGCAGGCCAAATTATAAAACTTACGAAAAAAGAAGCTTAAATGATCACTACCATTTTGTCCATCATCATTTCACTTGCAGCGTTATTGTTGATTTTTGTTGTTTACATTCAAAATCCAAAAGGAGGCGGTTTAAGCAGCGATTTCGGAAGTCCAACCCAACTTGGGGGGGTAAAACAAACCACCGAATTCATCGATAAATTGACTTGGGGTCTTGCAGCAACGATTGTGGTAAGCGCCGTGATCATGACCATGCAGCAACCGAAGCCACAAGCAGCGAATAAAAACACTCCTCAAACCCAACAAGCTCCGGCAAAAGGAGGACAAAACGCACCCCAAGGAGGCAAATAAATCGTTGCTAAAAGAAGTGTCAGGCTGTCACTTCATCCTGCCAATATTGTTGACTTTACTGAAAAAATGTCTCAATTCGTACATTGGTATGATAATCGAGCTGTTACAGCAAATCAAAAAATAATTCTATGTCAGTAAAATTTAAACCATTGGCGGATCGAGTTCTTGTAGAGCCCGCGCCAGCAGAACAAAAAACAGCGAGTGGTATTATTATTCCTGATACCGCTAAAGAAAAGCCTCTGAAAGGCAAAGTTGTAGCCGTTGGAGGAGGAAAAAAAGATGAACCGATGTCCCTGAAAGTGGGTGACGATGTGTTGTACGGACAATACTCCGGAACCGAAATTAAACTGGACGGCACGTCTTATTTAATCATGAGGGAATCGGACATTTACGGAATATTCTAACAATCATTCAATTAAAACTAAAAACGAAATAAATCATGGCAAAAGACATATTATTCGACATCGAAGGACGCGAAAAGCTGAAAAGCGGAGTTGACGCCTTGGCAAATGCAGTAAAGGTAACCTTAGGCCCCAAAGGAAGAAATGTGGTAATCGGTAAAAAATTCGGAGCTCCACAAATCACAAAAGACGGGGTTACCGTTGCCAAGGAAATTGAACTGAAAGACCCCATGGAGAATATGGGTGCCCAAATGGTTAAAGAGGTAGCGTCCAAAACGGCAGATATTGCAGGAGATGGTACCACGACCGCAACCGTTTTAGCACAAGCCATCATTACTGCTGGACTTAAAAACGTTGCTGCTGGAGCAAATCCGATGGATTTGAAAAGAGGCATTGACAAAGCCGTTGCGGAAGTCGTAAAAAATCTAAAAAAACTTTCCAAAGAAGTTGGAAAAGATGCTTCTAAAATCGAGCAGATTGCCACCATTTCTGCCAACAACGATGAAACCATTGGAAAACTCATTTCTCAGGCGATGAAAGTCGTTGGTAACGACGGAGTAATTACCGTGGAAGAGGCCAAAGGAACGGAAACTGAGGTTAAAATCGTTGAAGGAATGCAGTTTGACCGAGGTTATTTATCTCCCTATTTCGTTACCAACACGGAGAAAATGGTAACGGAAATGGAAAATCCCTTGATTCTTATTACGGAGAAGAAAATTTCGAGCATGAAGGAATTGCTTCCCATTCTAGAACCGGTAGTTCAAGCCGGAAAAGGGTTGCTAATCATTGCCGAAGATGTAGATGGCGAAGCACTTGGCACCTTGGTAGTCAACCGTTTGAGAGGCTCCCTAAAAGTCGCTGCGGTTAAAGCACCAGGGTTCGGGGATCGGCGAAAAGCCATGTTGGAGGATATTGCCATCCTAACCGGTGGGCAAGTAATATCGGAAGAGCGAGGTATGACGCTTGAAAACGTAACCATGGATATGCTTGGTCAAGCGCAAAAGGTTGATATCGATAAAGATAACACCACGATTATTAACGGAAAAGGTAAAAAAGATGATATCAAAGCACGCGTGAATCAAATTCGTGCTCAAATCGAAGCTACCACCTCGGATTACGACCGGGAAAAACTGCAAGAACGTTTAGCCAAATTAGCCGGTGGAGTTGCTGTCCTTTACGTTGGAGCGCCAACGGAGGTCGAAATGAAAGAGAAGAAAGACCGCGTCGATGATGCATTAGCGGCTACACGCGCGGCGGTGGAGGAAGGAATCGTTCCTGGTGGTGGTGTTGCGTTAATTCGATCCATCGAAACTTTAGATAAGTTAAAAGCTGAAAACGAAGATGAGGCAACCGGCATTGCCATTGTCAAAAGAGCAGCGGAAGAACCCCTTCGACAAATCATTGCGAACGCCGGAGGAGAAGGAGCCATCATCGTTCAGAAAGTTCGAGAAGGAAAAGATGACTTTGGATACAATGCGCGAACCGACAAATTTGAAAAATTATATTCGGCAGGGGTTATAGACCCAACGAAAGTAACGCGAATTGCGGTCGAAAATGCAGCTTCCATTGCCTCCATGTTGCTGACAACTGAGTGTGTAATCGTTGATCAACCGGAAGAAACAAATCCATCTGCCGCCATGGGAGGCATGGGAGGAGGTATGCCCGGAATGATGTAGGTTCCACAAGCTCACCTGCACAATCATTGGAAAAGGAGAGTTTAGTAGCCGGTTCATGGTTTAATGAAAATAGCGTCCCGCATGCGGGACGCTTTCTCGTTTCTTGCTTCCCGGAAAACGGATAGTTAGAGACGTCTACATAGAGTCCCGCCCAGCGGGACTTTCTATTTGTGCAGTTTATTAAGAATGTTTCCAATCCTTTTGGACCAATCTTGCTCAGAGTGCCCTGAATTGGCAATCAGCCGAATTTGGATTTTATTGCGGGAAGCAAGATGGGCCATGGCATCCGTAAAATCCGGAAAATACGGCGCATAAAAGGCATCAAGGGATTGATCACCACGGTCAATATAAATGCGTTTGTTGCGAATTCGAGGGGCGTTTTCAACTAAAAATTTATGATAAGAATGCGCTAAAGGCTCTTTCAATCGGCTTTGATAGAGGCTTTGGTTTACCAAGGGAAGATGAATGGATAAACAGGCAGCCTTCGCTACTTCCTCGGGGTAAAGCGCCATAAAGGTTAAGGAGGCGATAGCTCCCATGCTGGAGCCCACCATGGTTCGGTGATCGCCGCCTCGATGCACCCTCCACGCGTTTTCTACCATCGGAAAAACCGTAGAAATTATGGCATCTGAGTAGGAATAAAACAAGGGCAGGCCGTTCCAAAGCGAATCCCGTAAGGAAGTTTGAATCTCAAGCGGAAGATTAGGATAAATGGGAGCAGGAAAAAACTCTGCATACCTGTTTTTCGGATCATTATCAATGCCAACGAATGCGCAACGTTCCTTGGAAGCGAAACTCTTACCTGCATTCGTCAAATCCCAGGATTGATGGTTCCAAGTTTTTGTGGAATCAAACAGCATTTGACCGTCATGAAAATAAACCACATCAAACGCTTGTGTCGAGGAAAAATAGCGATCCGGTAGCCAAATAGTAAGGGTTCTTCCCGCTAAATATCCCGAGGGAATGGAGGCTTCATAAAGTTGACCGTGCAGAGGTTGCCGAGCAGACTTATTCCAAACGACGGATGGGGTCTGAGCGTTGAATTGATGTACCATCAACAACACAAAAAAGAGGGCTGAACATTTCATACCACAAATATTATAAAAGCCACTGAATAAGCGCACCATTCCGTATTTTTGCAAGAAAAAAACATGGAGCGATTTCTTAGACTGATTTTTTCAATGAAATGGGTGGCCGTTGGCTTGTTTGTTTTTTTAACCTCGATTGGCATCGCCACCTTTATTGAGTCCATGCATGGAGTTCAGGCGTCCAAGATAGCTATTTACAATGCGGGATGGTTTACGGCCTTGCTTCTATACCTATCCCTTGCGATGATGTTCAACATCTATTTGTACCGAATGTGGCAACGTGAAAAAATGGCGTTACTCAGTTTCCATGTCGCTTTTTTAATCATCATGATTGGTGCAGCAATAACCCGTTATCGCGGTTTTGAGGGGCAATTAGTGGCTCGAGAAGGAGAATCGGTAAACTACATCTACACAGCAGACCCTAAGCTATTGGTATCCATTCGTGACAATGAAAAGTCCACGGTTGAGGGATATACGACCTGGTTATCGGATTGGAAGTGGATTAATAACCGGTTTACTCATAATATCAAACATGGCGCAAACACGGTTCAAATTGAATATCAAGATTTTATTTCCAATGCCATCGACACGTTTGAATTCAATTCAAAAACAAAAGACGCGGTCCTAGATGTCGTTGTTGGACAGATGAAATCAAATTACCTGGAATACGGCGATAAATTGCTTTCTGGGTCCTTACCCATTTCCTACCATCAAGAAAACAACGACGGTGTCTCTTTCAAGTTAAGTGAAGGAAAAATCTTCTTAAAGAGCGTGGTGCCGTTGCGCATGTTGCCCATGACGCGCATGATGGAAGCACGACAGTCTGGAATGCCCATTCCGGATTCTGCTTACGTAAGCATTCCCACGAATGAATGGGTACCCGCTAACATTAAGACCTTGTATCAATCGGGTTCCGATCAATTTGTACTTAAAAACGTGTTCTACCATGCTAAAAAGAAGCTTAAAAAAGCAGCCATCAAAAACCAAGGATTGGACTATTTAACGGTGCTGGTTCGTTGCGGTAACGATCAAAAAACCGTGCGCTTGAAGGGGGGGCAGAATAACATTCCCGTGCCTGAGTATTTTTCCTTGAAGGGTGTTTACATCCAATTGGAATACGGTGCTGTAAAGCGATCCATTCCTTTCAACGTTATTTGCGATGCATTTGAACTGAAAAACTATCCAGGATCCGACGCCCCTTCCTCCTTCGAAAGTTACATTCGAATTGAAGATCCCAAAAACAACTACCGCAGCAAGCGGCATATTTTTATGAACCATGTTACCGACTATGCGGGTTACCGTTTTTTTCAATCCTCGTATGAACTCGACAATCCTTCGACCCCTGAAAACGAGGAAGGAACGAAGTTAAGTGTGAACCATGATGCCTGGGGCACCAACATCACCTACTTCGGTTATTTGCTGATGTCAATAGGAATGATCCTGTCCATTTTTGCCCCAAAAAGTCGGTTCAGAGCCCTGAACGACGCCCTTTCCAAACTAAAAAAAAACAGCTTGACTGCGGTATTTCTGTTATTTGGATTCACCGGTTTCGCACAGGAAGACCCATCGAAAATATTCCATGTTATTTCGGAGGAACACGCTGAAGCGTTGGCCTCTCTTTTAGTACAAGACCAAAGTGGGAGAATCATGCCCATGCATACCTTGAGCGATCAGTTATTGCGAAAAATCTACGGTTCAAACCGATACAAAGAATACAATGCCGTTCAAACGGTGTTAAGCTGGCACATGTATGGCAGGTATTGGATGAAGCAACCCATCATATTGGTTCCCAGTGCCGTTCGTGCAAGATTGAACTTAAAGAAGTATTGTTCCTTGGAAGAATTAACCACTAAAGACAACCATTACAAATTTGAAAAAGAATATGCCGCAGCTCACGGTAAAGCGGAAAAATTTCAAGATGAATTTGAAAAAAAACTTATCAAACTCACAGAACGATTCCAAGTGTTTCAAGGTGCCATCAGTTGGCAATTTCTGACCATAATCCCCAAAAAGAACGATAAAAACAACCGTTGGTATGTTCCTATGAGCATGGAAATTCAAGGTGAAGATACCATCTCCAACTTAGTGGCGCTGAAGTATTTTTATTCGTTGGTTGAAGCTTCTAGAAACCAGGATTACACCAATTCCAATTCATTGCTCGGAAATTTAAAACTCATTCAACGAACCATCAGCAAGTCCATTGTCCCCTCGGAAAGTAAGGTGGCCTATGAAATCCGTTATAACAAACTATCGATTTTCAAAACTGTTTATCAAAGCTATATCTCCTTAGGGTTGTTGCTGTTGGTTCTTTACATCGTAGGGCTTTTCGGCACTGATTCAGCGCCTCGAACCAAGGTGCTTCGGTTCATCAAAGTGGTATTAATCGCTTTCAGCACCCTACTCTTTCTTTACCATGGTACAGGACTTGGGTTTCGGTGGTTTATATCGGGACATGCTCCATGGAGCAACGGATATGAGGCCATCGTGTTCATTGCTTGGGTAACGGTATTGGCGGGGGGCTTATTCATGCGAAAGGTAGAAGTTGCCTTGTCGGTTGCCTTGATTCTTGCTTCGATGATGCTTTTCGTTTCAGAGCTGAACTTGCTCGATCCAGAAATCAGTCCCTTAGTACCCGTATTGAAATCCTACTGGCTCATGATCCATGTTGCCATCATTACCAGCAGCTATGCTTTTCTCGGGCTCTCATTCATCCTTGGATTACTCAATTTATGCTTTTACTTATTTCAGCATCCAAAACGTGGAGAAAAACTCAGCAACCATATTCAACAGATTACGGCAGTCAATGAAATGACCATGACTGTTGGGATTTTCATGTTAACCATTGGGACCTTTTTAGGTGGCGTTTGGGCGAATGAAAGCTGGGGAAGGTATTGGGGATGGGACCCGAAAGAAACGTGGGCCCTTGTATCCATCCTTGTTTACGCAATCATTTTACACCTGCGATTTATTCCCGGGTTGAAAAGTCCTTTTACCTTTAATTTGTGGGCATTTTGGGGGTATTCCGCCATTCTTTTTACCTATTTCGGGGTTAATTTCATGCTGGTAGGGCTACATTCCTATGCCCAAGGAGACGGACTGGGTAGTTTTCCGAACTGGTTGATTTATACCATTATTTTCTTCATGATTTTGAGTATTTTATCGTATGTGAAGTATCGGAAATCAACCCAACCTGCTTAATTGCTCATTCGTCCATGGAATCTTTCGATGAAGGTCAGGTAGTTTATGAGGACAATCATTTAATCGTTGTCAATAAACGCGTAGGGCAATTGGTTCAAGGCGACAAAACCGGCGACGCCTGCTTAGCGGATGAAATTAAAGCTTATTTAAAAACAAAATATCAAAAGCCGGGTAACGTATTTTGCGGGGTCATTCATCGGTTGGACCGCCCGACTTCGGGCTTGGTGGTTTTTGCGAAAACGAGCAAAGCTTTGGAACGAATGAACCTTCAATTTCAACAGAGGCAGCCCAAAAAAATCTACCATGCGCTGGTGCAAGGCTCTTTGAAAGGTGAAGGGGAACTGTCCCATCATTTGTTGAAAAATGAACCTCAAAACAAAAGCTATGTGGTGGATTCGACCAAGGGCAAACACGCCGTTTTAAGGTACCAAGTACTCAACACATTCCACCACTATACCTTGGTAAAAATTGAGTTGGATACGGGACGTCATCACCAAATAAGGTGTCAAATGGCTCATTTAGGACATCCGTTGAAAGGTGACTTAAAGTACGGAGCCAAAAGGTCCAATGGGAACAACGGGATTTGCTTGCATTCAGCTGAGTTGCATTTCACACATCCGGTGAGTTTAGCATCTTTGGCGTTTACTGCTGCTTTACCTGAAGATGGAAATTGGATCCAATAAAAAAGGCTCCCTCGGGAGCCTTTTGTTAGCAACTTCAATGCATTAATTGTTGGTTGGGGCACCGCTGTTATTCACAGGAACACCCGATTCTGGAGCTGGACCAACTTCTCCTTTGATTCGAACGATTTTCTCTGGCTCATTTACGGCATTCGAAGAAATCGTAACGCTTTTGTTAATTGGACCTGAGCGCTTGGTATCGTATTTAACTTTAATGGTTCCTTTCGCACCTGGAGCAATGGGTTCTTTTGGCCATTCAGGCACGGTGCAACCGCAAGAGCCTTTTGCGTTAGAAATGATCAACGGCTCATCTCCTGTGTTTGTGAATTCAAACGTACAGTTGGGATCACCGTCGTACTTGATGTTCCCGTAGTCATGCACCTCTTTTGAGAAAGTGATTTTAGGACCTTTGTCGATGGTGGTGCCTTGAGCATTAACGGCAAACGCTGCTAATACTAAGCTAAGCGAAAGTAAAAATTGTTTCATGGGTTTTGTTTTTTTAATTATAGTTCAAAAATAGAGCGAAAGTTGAAAGTACAAAAATATTTAACACATCATTAACAGCCGTTCTAACGTGCTTGTTTTCGGTTTGCAAAATCCATCCACGATAAATGGAGGTATTTTAAGCGTTCTTTGACTTCTCGTTTTTTGGTGCTGGGATACTTTTCATCCTTTAACAGCAGCAGGTAATACCTCCGCACTGAGGCGGTGTCTCGGGGAGTAATGAACATGTCATAGGCTGAGGCCATGCTTTCTAACAGGAGCGTTCGATTGGCGTAATTGGGAAAATTACGAAGCAAGCTATCCCCATAAGCAACGCTTTTTTGCTGCGCATTTAAACCCGAATAAATCATGTGCAGTTTGAACAAGCATTCCGCCGAGTATGCATCTTTTGGAAAAGATTGGCAATAGGCCTCTAAGCGATTAATTAACTCTATCTGGGTCAAATTGTAGGCAGCGGGAGACGTTTTCGAAGGATCCAAAGTAGCAATCGAATCTTCCATTTGCAAAATCCTTTCCTTCATGGATTTTGGGCTATTCGCCGTCTCCGTCGAAACCATTTTATCATCATTACTCGAGCAAGCTGTTAGCCACAAAGAGGCCAATAGCAACATCCTATTTACATTTTTTTTCATCGCTTTAAAGGATAAAATTTCAATTTATATTCGGTACTTACTTGACCTTCTGAAATGAGTTTTAAACGCTTTTGGATCAATTTCTTTTTTAACGGATTCAGCAAATCGGTAAACAAAATCCCTTCGATGTGGTCGTATTCGTGTTGTATGATCCGAGCTGCGTAACCGTTGAACGTTTCTTCTTGATGCTCCCATCGTTCATTGTAGTATGAAAGAACCACCGATTCTTTGCGGCTCACATTCTCCCGAATTTTAGGAATGGATAAACAGCCTTCTTGAAAGGACCAAGGCTCTCCAAACTCATCGATTATTTTGGGATTGATGAACACTTGTTTAAACGACTCAATGCCTTTCGCCCTGGGATCGGGTTCATCCCCTTCCTCATCCGCGAACGGTGCGCCATCTACAATAAAAAGTCGAAGGTTAAGGCCTATCTGAGGAGCAGCTAAACCTACCCCTTTTGCTTGGTACATCGTTTCATACATGTTTTGAATCAAACCGTCCAAATCCGGATAATCCCGTTCAACCTCCCGAGAAGGTTTCTTTAATGATGGATCGCCGTAAGCTATAATAGGTAAAATCATAATCAATTAACTACAAAAGTAAAGCAGTTCTACGAATTTTCTCGTTCGTTTAAATAATCTTGTAAAATTAAGGCCGCACTTACTTTATCAAGCAGCGCTTTGTCTTTATTCAGTTTTTTCTTTCCCACAAGATGAATGGCATTGGACGCCCTCTTCGAACTGTAGCGTTCGTCTTGCAAATGCACTTGAACCTCCTTGAATTGCTTTTCCAACGCTTCTTTGAGTAAAACGACGTTTCCGGTAACATGCGTTGCTTCTCCGTTCAGTGAAAGCGGATAACCTAGGACGAACAACTGAATTTTGTTTTTGCTGGAGTACTCGATCAACCAATGCATGAGTTTATCGCTACTTAAGGTACATAGCGGTGAGGCTATTCTCGCTTCTGAATCCGTAACGGCAATTCCCGTTCTCTTCAGCCCGAAATCAATTCCTATGATCACTCCCATCTTTGCAAAAGTAATTAAAGGTGGTTTCCATCAACCTATTCGATTTCCAATTGTTGTTATTTCTGGGTAGAATGGCATCGAAATTTTCTACTTTTGCAGACGAACTCATACCATGAATAAACTTGCGCTCTTTATTTCTCTTCTGGTGGTCAGTTATGCGTGTTCACCTGCTGACCGTCAACGCTTGCGACTCGGAAGTCAAAACACCCCTGTTACCGATAAGGAAGAACAACTGTTCAACGGGCAATGGGAATACGATTCGCTCATCAATGTGATTGATACCACGAGTACCTTGGCGGATTTTTACAGCTTAGAATACTCCGATACCCATCAAAATAACCGTTATGTAAAGGGGAAATTGAATTCCAAAAATGCCGTCGTAATGATGGAAATGGAGGAAACCTATGCCAAAGGATTACAAATTAATACGCGCTACTATTATTCGGGAGATTTGCTCTTTTATGCCCAACAAACGGTAAAAGACTACCAAAAGAAGAAGAACGGCTTCATGGAGGTCTATTCGTATTTTGGAAATAACCGAAAAGTCATTGTTTCGGCCTCGAGATTGGGAGAGGATGAAGAAGATTTGCTATCCAAAACTCCCACAGTTTGTAAGAAGGTGTCCTTTGATCCACAAGAGGCTTTGGATTTGGTCAACCAGAAGGGTAAATATGAAACCCGATTTCAAGGAACCTTGGAAACCGAAACCTTAAAATTCATCATTGTTGGTACTCAAGGAAACCCGACCATACAAAGTGCTATCGCCTATAACAAAGACTTTCCATTGGCAGTTCATATGGCCGCAAATGAAGCACAGTATTTAAACCGTTTGTTGAAAGTAGAATTTCAGAAAGTTACCGGTGAAAATGGATTTACGTATCAAGGTCTCACACGGTTAAAACTGATTGATGAAAACGAATAAACTGCTCTTCACGCTGGCCTTTTTGGTAATAACGGGTTGTTTCACTTCCCTTCATGCTCAAGTCATGACCATTTCGGGGATCGTTAACGATTCTTCGGGGAACGTATTACTTCCGAAAGCAGTTGTTTCCCTTATTCGATTGAACGACTCAACCTTGGTTGATTTTCAACGAACAGGTGAAAAAGGCACCTTTTATTTTGACGTGGAATTGGATACCTTCATGGTGCTCATTGAACACCCTCAATTTGAACCAAAAACCTTGTATGTTTTCGGAAACCCTGCCGAGAAATCCGTTGAAATTCCTTTTATTCGAATGGGTGTGAAAGTTAAAAACCTTGCGGAAGTGGTGGTTCAAGGGAATAAAAACCGTGTTTACTACAAAGGAGACACCCTCGTCTATGTTGCCGACAGTTTTAAGGTTGCAGAAAATGCAGTTGTTGAAGACCTCTTAAAAAAACTTCCAGGAATCAAAATCGACGAAAACGGACAAATCACTTCGCAGGGAAGAGAGATTAGCCAAGTTTTGGTGGACGGGGATGAATTTTTCGGTTCGGATCCCACAATTGCCACCAAAAATTTAGGTGCGAAAGGCGTTGAATCGGTTCAGATTTATGAAAAGAAAGCCCAAGACAATACCTCGGGCATGGACGAGAAGATTCAAGTCATGGATTTGAAATTAAAAGCTGATGCAAAAAGAGGGTATTTCGGAAAAGCATCCTTTGCCACCGATGCGGGCTTGATTGGGAATCCCACCACTAATTTTCCTTTTTACGAGGGGGAATTATTGTTCAACCGTTTCGATAAGAAACAAAAATTTTCCGTGTTCTTTTTGAGTTCAAACACCCCTCGTTCGAATTTCAGGTTCGGTGACATGAACAAGTTTGGGTTGGAGAATGAAAGAGACCAAAGCGGGATGTCGATGTGGAATCAGAACGGGCAGCGCACCAATGCGGGAATTCCTCAAACCACGAAGGCTGGAATTTACTTCAACGATCGAATTAAAGATTGGGGGAAAATTGGATTTAATTACAGTTTCAATCAAAACCGCCTGAACGCAACGCAGAGCAGTTTATCGCAGTACTTTTTACAAGACACCTCGTATTACACCAAGGATTCAATTTCCAATATCAGCCTCAATACATCGCATAAAGTCAACTTAAATTTCCAAGCAAAACTTGACTCATTAACCACCTTAGAAATTAAACCCTCCGTGAGTTTTGACGAGGGAATCACAGAGAATACTACCATCAATGCTTTCCAAACGGAAGCTATGGTGCCTACTTTTACTTCAGTCATAGATAACACCAACAATTCTAAAGGTTATACAGCGCGCCTGGAAAGTACGATTTACCGCATGTTCAGAAAACCTCGGCGAGAATTAGAACTTAAATACATTTTCAACAAAGCCGATAATCAAACAGAAGGATCTCTTTTAACACAAAGTGTTTTTACCGGCTTTACCGATTCCATTGACCAGAAAAAACAAAACGATAACGGCAATCAATTGAATTATGCGATTGTAACGTACAAAGAACCCTTGTCGGCCAAATGGAAGTTGCAGTTGGAGTATTATCTGGAATCGGGTAAATCCTACCAAACAAGGAATACTTTTTCACCAATGCTTGGAACCTATTCTCAACGGGTGGATTCTCTTTCGAATGCCTTCGAAAACAGCCGTTTCCAAAACCGGGGAACCTTGCTCATGGTCTATGAAACCAACAAACACACTTTTAACTTCGGTGTTGGATTTCGAAATATTCAATTGGACAACTACAACGTAATTGGTGATTCGAGCATTTTGCAAAGCATCAACAATGTACTTCCACGCATGAGTTATAACTATAAACCGGGCATGGGAACCCGTTTGAATTTTAATTATTTCACCCGTTCCGACCAACCTTCTATCAATGATATTCAGCCAGTGCCCGACAATTCAAATCCCAATCGTTTGAAAATCGGTAACGCAGATTTGAAGCCCAATTACATTCATACACTGAACTTTCAATTTAACCGATGGGAAGCGCTTTCTGGAAGGTATATCTGGAGTGGATTAAATGCCACACTAACCGATAATGCTTTTGCAACGGATACCTATTTTGATGCCTTCGGTAGAACCATAGCAAAAACGGTCAACGTGGATGGTAATTTTTCAGCCAACGCCTATGCAGGTGCAGGTTTTCCGTTATTCAGCCGTAAGCTGGAAGTCATGCCGAATTTCAACGCGAACTATTCTAAATTCACCAATTATATCAATGGCCAAGAAAACATTACCTACAATCCTTCCATCGGAGGGGGTCTGTCCTTGGAGTTAAAGTTTGATTCTTTGGAGGTATCTGTGACGCAGAATTATTTTTATTCAAGTCCTAAGAGCACGTTCAATTCGCTCTCCAGCACTCCGTTCTCAACGCAAGAGTATTCGATGGATTTTAAATGGACTATGCCCTTTGGTTTCAAAATCATTGCCGATGGAAAATACACCATCAATTCACAACGGGCTTCTGGGTTTAACCGCAATATTTTTGTAATCAATGCCGAAATTCAACGCGCATTTTTACCTACAGGCAATTTAATTCTCGCGGTGTACGGATACGATTTATTGAATCAAAACCTCAACTTGCAGCGACAAGTGAATGGAAACGTTGTAACGGATAATTACACCCGTCTCATTACGCGATATTTCTTGTTGAAATTAACGTATCGCTTTAATAAAAATAAAACCAAGGAAGATGATTTCGAAGGCTGGCATTAAACTCTTGTTTCTCTTGGTATTCTTAAGTGTAGAATTTGCCGCTCAGTGCCAGTTTTATTCAGCTGGAACAGTTTACTACACGCGAAGAACCAATTTGCAGAAACGTTTTACCGATCAACGCATGAAGCGTTTTGTAAACGAGGACAACAAGATAAAAAACGATCGATTTTCTTTGACCTTTAATGACACGGTTTCGGTATTCAAGTACATCGCTCCGAACGTTCAAGACGAAATGGCTTGGCTTACTTCTAAAAATGAATATTACCAATATTTAGGGTCACAAAAACAATTGACCATATTCCAATTTTTTGGCACCTCGGTTTTTGTAAAAGATTCTTTACCGGAGCGGAAGTGGAAAATAACCGACAGCAAGCGAACCATTTGTGGATTTCAATGCCGAAAAGCCGTTTACCAAAAAAACGATTCTACGCGCATTTATGCTTGGTATGCTCCGAACATTGTTCCATCCATTGGACCTGAAGGGTTTTGCGGTTTACCCGGCGCCATTTTAGGCATTGCCACCGAAGATGGAGGGATTATCTATTTTGCCGATAAGGTCGACTTCAGCGAAGCTCCGACGCAAGAAAAGTTGTTGGCTGAAATCGGAAAAAACAAAGTGTTCAACCTCAAGGAACTTCGCGAAAAACTGGAAAAAGATTACGGCAATACCCCTTGGGGAAAACGGATGTTCGACGAAATGTTCCGTTGGCTTTAGTTGGCTATGCCAACCTACTTCCCTATCTTTGAGGAACAAAGACATTGCCCATGAAAGGAATAATCTTAGCTGGAGGTTCAGGTACCAGGTTGCATCCATTAACGCTGGCCGTATCGAAGCAATTGATGCCGGTATACGACAAACCCATGATTTATTACCCTCTTGGGACTTTAATGAGTGCTGGGATACGTGAGATTTTAATCATTTCAACCCCCCATGACTTACCGCATTTTGAAAAATTATTAGGCGACGGTTCACGCCTTGGATGCCGTTTTGAATATGCCGTACAAGAAGTACCCAACGGTTTAGCGCAGGCTTTTGTAATTGGTGACAACTTTATTGGAAAGGACAAGGTAGCGCTCATCCTCGGGGATAATATCTTTTATGGCAATGGCTTGGATGATTTGTTATCCAACTACATAAATCCAAAAGGAGGGGTTGTTTTTGCCTACCACGTGAGCGATCCGGAACGATATGGCGTGGTTGAATTCGACGAGGAAAACAGAGCTGTTTCGATCGAAGAAAAACCCAAAAACCCGAAATCCAATTATGCTGTACCGGGTTTGTATTTTTACGATAACACGGTCGTGGAGATTGCTAAAAATCTTAAGCCATCCGATCGTGGGGAATATGAAATCACGGATGTGAATGCTGCTTACTTGAAACAAGGAAAATTGAAGGTAGCGATTTTGGACCGAGGGACGGCATGGCTGGACACTGGAACCTTCAGTTCATTAATGCAGGCAGGACAATTCGTACAAGTTATTGAGGAACGTCAAGGATTAAAAATTGGGTGTATTGAAGAAATTGCCTACCGCAAGGGATTTATCGACAAAAAACAACTCAAACTTATCGCAGAGCCCTTGGTGAAAAGTGGATATGGGGCTTATTTACTCCAATTAATTAAACGAAAATGACCTTGTACGAAAGCCGATTAACGGCCATAGAAAACTATTTAGCAACGACGGAATACCCCAAGGAACCCTCCAACCTTTACGACCCCATCCGTTATTTTATGGCCTTGGGGGGGAAAAGGATTCGGCCCCTATTCACGGTATTAAGTGCAGAATTATTTGGAGGAACCTTGGACAATAGCCTTCCCGCAGCAGCAGCCTTAGAAATGTTCCACAATTTCACGCTAATCCACGACGATATCATGGACGGCGCACCCAAGCGAAGGAATTTACCTACCGTGCATGAAAAATGGAACTCTAACATCGCTATTCTTTCCGGGGACGCCTTGATGATACATGCATTCCAAGAATTGTCGAACTATGAGGCTAATACCTTTAAAGCGCTCAGTTCCCTGCTGCATAAAACGTCCATCGAAGTATGCATAGGACAGCAAATGGACTTGGATTTTGAATCGATGGAGGTGGTGAGCGAGGCTCAATACCTTGAAATGATTCGCTTAAAAACTTCTGTATTGCTTGGCTGTGCTTGCGCATTTGGCGGGATCCTTGAAAAGACCAGTACATCCAATATTGATCATCTTTATCGGTTTGGCGAACAACTCGGAATTGCCTTTCAAATTCAAGACGACATCCTGGATGCTTTTGGTAGCGAAACCAAGGTTGGCAAACAAATCGGCGGAGATATTTTAAGCGATAAAAAGACCCTCTTGTATACCACGTTTCAGCATCGCGCTAGTTCCGTTGAAAAAGCACGACACCAACAACTTAGCAAAACCTCTCCCGAAGAAAAAATACAAGGTATCAAGCAACTTTATTTAGATTGCGAGGTGCTCGACTATTGCAAAGCGGTTCAGGAAAATCACTGGCAAAAGTGTCAGGAAAATTTAAGCGATTTGGAAACCAATGAGCCTAAAGATTTATTAAAAGAACTACTGAATTTTATAAATCATCGTAATTATTAGAAGAAGCCGATAATTGAGAAAATTTCTCTATTTTTGGTAACATTAACACTAAATTATTTTATCATGAAAAAAGTTTACTTAAGCGTTTTAGGTATTATGGTTTTCGGATTATCGGGTGTGGCTCAAAAGCATATTGCACAACCGTTAACCAATTCCAAGAATTCGCTCCTTGAGCATACGGTTAAAAAAGAAACTCAAGTGAGCAGCAAAGGAATCATTATTTGGCAGAATGATTTTTCGAATCCTGCACAATGGACCGCTTCCAATTTTCCTGCAGGAACTCCTGCACATACGGCTGGCGATTGGGAAATTACCACCGATTTACAAGCCATTCCTCGCGCAGAGTTGCGTCCAGCAGGACATACAACCGCTGCGAACGGTTACGCATTGATTGATTCGGATGGTGCAGGTGGACAAGCCACTCAAAATGCACAATTCGTATACAACCAAAACATCGACCTATCCTCTGAGCCATTGGTTTTGTTGAAGTTCGAGCAATCACACCGACGTTTTGCTGAAACCACTTACGTGGTATATTCAACGGACGGAGGAGCAACTTGGCAAGAAGTGGAAGTAAACGGTGATATGAACACGAACACCAACACTACCAATCCAGCGACGCTTCAGCTCAATTTATCCAATGAAATTGGTGGTCACGACAGCGTCCGCATCGGATTCAAATATGTGGGGCAATGGGACTGGTTTTGGGCCATCGACGATGTTAAATTGACCACTCCAGATGCACACGATGTAGCTGTAGCAGGCGTTTATTGGGGTTCAACTGATGCTTGGGGAGCTCGTTTACCATATTACCAAGTACCAACCGCACAAGTAGCGGAGATTGAATTCTCAGGTGTTATCCAAAACCTTGGATACGAGAATCAAAACGTTACGTTCAATGTAACGGCTGGTGCTTACAACGGTAGTTCAAATCCTACCTTAATCAATGCCTTTTCAAGCGATACAGCAGACTGTACCGCTGGATTTACGCCAGCTGCTGTTAATGCGAACATCACCGTAGGTGTCAACGTTCAAATCGACAGCACAGATGCTACACCTGCGAACAATACCATTGCCAATGCTGCCACTATTTCAGTTAATACCAGCATTTATGCTCGTGACAAGGACAACGTTACCGGTGGGTCTTACAACGCGGGAGATGGCTTCGAAGTAGGAAACATTTTTGATGTTTACGCAAGTGCAGCTTTGAGTGCCATTGATGTTTACATTAACGGTGTTGCAGAAGCGGGCGCCACTATTTACTCTAAATTGTACTCTATCGATCCTCAAACGGGAGATTTCATCTTTGTGGACGAATCCAACCCTTACACGTTAGCTGCAAATGATTTGGACGCTTTAATTACCCTACCTCTTTCTGGAGGTGCGTATACCTTGAATGCCAATGAGCCTTACTTAGTAGTTGTTGGATCATTAGGTGACGGTGGGGCAACCAACGATTTAGTGGTTGGTACTTCGGGTGTTTCTGAG
Source organism: Flavobacteriales bacterium (assembly GCA_947500875.1). Lineage (GTDB taxonomy): Bacteria > Bacteroidota > Bacteroidia > Flavobacteriales_D > Crocinitomicaceae > UBA952. Next base: position 45,751 of record CANMUN010000005.1, read on the forward strand.
GCTCAAACTTCGTTCTACTTGGATTTGACCAACACCACTTGGTATTACACCACGGCTACTCCTATGGTACGTATGAATTTCTCCAGTGCTTCGATTGAAGAAAACGTTGCTTCTCATAGCTTCAGCGTTTCTCCGAATCCTGCTGCTGGAAGTGCTACAATTGCATTATCCGCCAAAACAGGTGTTGACGTAACGGTTTCTATCGTGGATGTATCAGGAAAAGAAGTTTACAACAACGTTGTTTCATCGTTGAGCGGAACAGCTTCCCTTGAAGTGAATACTGCTGCGTTCGGAAATGGAATGTACTTGGTAAATGTTGTTTCCAACGGAACCAAAACTTCTAAAAAATTAGTCGTAAGAAACTAATTCCAAATTAACCATTGCTTAAGAGGCCTTCGGGCCTCTTTTTTTTTGCCTTAACCTATGGAATTATTTGGGAAAAATCTTGGGCGGTAAGGTTCCAACCTTTAGCAGTGCCTGGCCGAAGCAATTGAACGGTCTGTAATCCTGCTGCTGAGGCCGCCTCTAATTCTTCCTTGATGTCCGACAAAAACAGCACCTTGCTCGGGGTAGTATTCAACAAGCCGGCAATTTTTACATACGTTGCAGCATCCCTTTTCATCCCGGTATTGGTATCGAAATGGGCTTTAAAAAAGGCACTTAAATCCCCTGAAGTGGAATGCTGAAAGAGCAATTTTTGGGCTGCAACCGACCCGCTTGAAAAAATAGCCATGGAGATGCCATTTTGCGACCATCGAATTAAAGCCTCTTTTACCTCCGGATAAACATGTCCTTGAAGTGCTCCAGACTCGAAGCCCGCTTTCCATACAAAGCCCTGAAGTTCTTTCAGCGGAGTTACTTTTCGATCTTTCCGTGCCCAATCGCTCAACCTTTCCAACAAGTTCATTCGGCTCAGACCCACCTCGCCGGTTTCCTCTTCGATGAAGTCCGCTGTTTGCTGTAGGATTCGATTGACTTCTTGAGAAGTATCGTGTTCCAAACCATCGAGGTTATCTAAGAAATACGGAAAAAGAACGTTATAAACGAAAGCAATATCGGTGGTGGTGCCTTCAATGTCCGTTAGAATCCATTCAATGCCCTCAAAATCCATCTCACAGGTATTTTTGATCAATCCCAGAACCGGTATATTCAGGAATCCATCCGCTTTGGTCGATAAAAATTCGAATGGCTTTTACAAAAGGGTCATTGGCTCCGGCATCGAACCAGTGTTTTGTACCAGCAGGTACACTGATTAGGTCGCCTTTTTGGCAAAGCACATTGAAAACGGGAACCCCCTCCAAATTAAACCAAAAGAAGCCTTGTCCATCGACAAAAAAACGGATTTCATCTTCACTGTGAGTGTGCTCTGCGAGGAATTTTGCCCGTATGGCTCCATAATTTTCGGTCAATGAGTTAATGGAGATGACGTCGGCGGTTAAGTAGCCACCACGCTCCATGAAGGGCTTTAAATCACGTTCATAGGCCTCCAAGATTTCTTCTTGGGAAGCTCGATCATCAAAAACAACGGAACACGACCACTGGTCGAAGAAAATTCCTTGTTGGTTGAGATACATCCTAATCTCATCCGTTGAAGAAATAACGCGTTGCTCGTCGGGAATGGATAAAACCGCCATAATTTATGGATTAAGTAAACGTTCAGCGTGGCACAAATAGGCAAAAGCCTCCATCAACCTTTTCGCTTCAAAAATACTGTTTCCCCAAGTGTAATAACCGTGTTTTTCTATCATAAAAACACCGTAGTTCAATTCACTTTTCCTTTCCAATAATGCGTTTTTAATAACGTTCATATCTTGGCTGTTAGGGATTATTGGAATGGATATTTCCCCTTCATGCGTAACAACTCCTCGAAACGCTTTTTGCAGTTCGTAACCTTCAAAAACCTTCCTGCTTAAACCAACGGTTTGTACCAACGCGTGGATGTCATGGGAATGCAAAATAACTTGGATATCTGGAAACATGTGGTAAATCGCACAATGAATCCCCGTTTCTGCCGAGGGGGGGATAGTTTCAAAAGGTGGTAGTGGGGTTCCTTCAGGACTAATTTCTATGAAATCTTCAAACTGCATCAAGGATTTATCGATTCCCGAACGGGTAATCCACATTTTTCCATTGCCATCACGGCACGAATAATTGGTAGAGGTCGCTGGGCTATGCCCTGTTCGATGGAGTTCCCGAATGCACTGTGTAAGTTGGTTCAATATCAACAAATCTCCCATGGTACATCAAAGGTAAGGGAAAAGGAGTAAAAAATTGTCTAGCCCAAGGTTGATTTTACCAATGCAGCGATGACTTTACCATCGGCTTTACCGGCAAGTTTGCTGCTTAGATGTCCCATGAGTTTCCCCATATCTTTAGGACCTTCAACACCAAGAGCCACCATCGCTTCTTGAATTTCCGCCTGAATTTCGGACTCACTCAACTGCTTTGGTAAGAACTCTTCGATTACCTTTGCTTGAACAAGCTCCTCTTGCGCGAGGTCTTGTCTGCCTTGATTTACATACAAATCATAGGTTTCCATCCGCTGCTTGTACAATTTCATACAAATCTTAACGGCGGTTTCATCGCTCACTTCCGAGCCGCCTCCCGAGGTCGCTTCGAGAAGCAACTTTGACTTAATATCCCGCAATGCGGCCAAGCGATCTTTTTCTTTGGCCAGCATGGCCTGTTTAATTTGATCGTTGATTTGAACGGCAATGCTCATATTAATCTACGTTGTCGTGTAAGAAAGAATTGTTACCTAGTCCTGATTCTCCGTTGGCACCGTCCGACAAACCGAAGCGGCTAATGCGTTGCTCTTCCGACGGTTTTTCATCGCGGATTTCTACATTACGTCGTAAATACGCAGGCTGAGTTTCATACTCCGAAAGGTTCTCTGAATTTTGAATCTTAGAGGTAATTTCTTGAATTTTCGCCACGCGCTCATCGTTTCTACGCTGTACTTCTTCTGGGGACAAAAGCGGTTGTGTCCGTGTGTTCGTGATTTCGTTTAAATCGTCTTGTAAATTGTGGCGAATAACTTCCGGTTCTTTTGTCGGAGGAACTTCATTCACCGGAGCGGAAGTTTCTTCTTCCCAGGTATTATCCGATGTTGAGTTCTCCGTAAAATCAAAGGTAGGTGTAGTCGTTGGTTGTACATCCCATACAATATCCGAACTGCTGTTTTCAACGGAACTGGTAGCTTCAAGTTCATCGAAAAGGCCAAATTTCACTGGATTCGGCGAAACGTTCTCCGAATTTGAAAGGTTTTCATTAGGTGTTTCGGTTGACCAGGTGTTTTCTGGAAGGGTAGAACCTTCCGTTCCTTCAACGGAGGCATTAACTGAGGTCGATCCGGTCCAAGGGCTATTATTCCAGGACTCTTGGTTATCGGCGGTTGTAGAATTACCTTCTGAAGGCTCCACTTTCAAGAACGGCTCATCTTGAGGCGTACTGGCTGTAGCGTCGAAAGGCGAACTCAAAGGAGCGGTAATTTCATTCTTCACCTCATCGGTTAAGTTCATCACTTTACGTTCAGGGATGGCAACGGATGCTTCGTTCGTGTTGGATGAAAAACCGGTAGCAACCAACGTAACGCATAAATTATTATCCAAATTCGAATCATAACCGTAGCCCCAGATAACTTCAGCATTATCGCCTGCTGCGTCTTGAATGAAATCGGTAATTTCCATGATTTCATCCATGAGGATTTCCTCGTTACCATAGGTAATGTTGAGCAATACATAGGACGCACCGTGAATGTCATGGTCGTTGAGTAAAGGAGAATTCATAGCTCCTTTAACCGCCTCTAGGGCACGATTCTCACCGCTAGCCATAGCGCTTCCCATGAGGGCTCTTCCTGAGTTTCTAAGTACGGTATTTACATCGTTAAAATCCACGTTGATCAATCCGGTTTCTGCGATAACTTCAGCAATACCTTTCGCGGCAACGGTTAGGATGTTATCCGCTTTTTGAAACGCTTCGCTAACGGAAAGGCTTTTCCCGATGGTTCGTAACTTATCGTTGCTGATCACGAGTAACGTGTCCACGTTTTGTCGGAGTCGTTCCAATCCTTCTTCGGCTTGCATTTTACGCTTCTTTCCTTCGAAGTCGAAAGGAACGGTTACTATTCCAACGGTTAGGATACCTAACTCCTTTGAAATCTGAGCAATTACAGGCGCCGCACCCGTACCGGTTCCTCCGCCCATCCCCGCAGTAACGAAGACCATTTTGGTGTTTTCTGAAAGCAGTTCTCGAAGCTCTTCAATGTTCTCGAAAGCCGCATTCATCCCCACTTCGGGCAACATTCCTGCGCCTCGTCCTTCCGTTAGGGTTTTGCCCAGCTGAATTTTACAAGGTACAGGTGAAATGTCCAAGGCCTGTCGGTCAGTATTGCACACGACGAAATCTACGCCTTTGATTCCTTGATTGTACATGTAATTAACGGCATTGCTTCCGCCTCCGCCTACTCCAATAACTTTAATAATTTCGCTCATCTTTGATCGGTGTTGATTACTAAACATATGTTCTTTTTTATTCGTCATCTTTTGTAAAGAAATTCTCCAATTTCTTTAGGGTTTCTTTGGACAATACTTTGGAAAAAAAGGAACCTTTTTTTCGAATGTCGGTATGGTTTCTGACCTCGCTGGTATTCGATGCAACATCGGATGCTCCTCCTTTTTCCAGGTGTTCAAAACCTTTAAGCACCAATCCAATTCCTGTTGCATAGATTGGGCAATCGATGTCTTCTATTTTATTGGTATTCGCCAAATGCACGGTAGGATAACCAATGCGGGTGGTCATTCCAGTTTTAAATTCAAACAGTTGTGGCAAATGTTTTAATTGTGAGCCGCCACCGGTAACCACTATCCCCCCAATAATTTTATGTTCTACACCGGAATTTCGAATTTCCACTTGAACCAGTTCCACAATTTCCTCCATGCGCGCTTGAATAATTCCCGCCAAGGTAGCAACACTGATTTCTTTCGAGTTGTTTCCATTGATTCCCGGAATACAAACGATCTCGGGGCCCTTACTTTCGCTGACAAGAGCGCTTCCGTATTTAACCTTTAAAATCTCGGCATAACGCGGAATTATTTTACAGCCGTTTCGAATATCTTCGGTAATCGCATTTCCGCCAAAGGGTATAACCGCTGTATGGCGAATTAATCCGTCGTAAAACACCGCAATATCCGTCGTTCCTCCCCCTATGTCCACCAATACCACGCCTGCCTCTTTTTCTTCATCATTCAGCACTGCATGGGCAGAGGCAATGGGTTCTAAAATAATTTCATTTATGCTCAAACCTGCTCGTTCTACACAGGTACGGATGTTCGTAACGTTGGAAACATGACCGGTAATGATGTGAAAATTAGCTTCGAGCCGAACTCCTGCCATACCCCGGGGATCTTTAATTCCCTGCTCGTTATCCACAATGTATTCTTGAGGCAGAACAGTTACAATTTCTTCTCCGGGCGTCATCACCAAAGAATACATATCATCGATGAGCGCGTCAATGTCCTTCTGAGAAATTTCACCTTGGGGATTTTTTCGAACGTACATGCCTCGGGTTTGTACGCTTTTTATGTGCTGTCCAGCAATACCAACGTTTACGTTGTTAATTTTCAAACTGCCCTCTACGCGCTCTTGCGCAAGAGCAACGGACTGAACAATGGATTGAATGGTTTTTTCTATGTTGGACACCACGCCGCGCAAAACCCCTAAGGATTCTGTTTTTCCCATCGAAATGATTTCGATTTTTCCGAATTCATTTTTGATACCCACGAAGCATGCAATTTTGGTGGTTCCTATGTCTAAACCAACGACCACTTTTGATTTTTTCTTAGTTGATGCTGCTGTTGTTTCTTCTGCAAACGATTTGTCCGTCATATTTCACATTTATTTCCGAATACTTTTTCCACCCTTCATAAGGCAATCCTTCTTCATAAAAAATCTTCAATCGTTTGAATTTATCCTCCACCTGTTGATTGGAATGGGCGGAACCAAAAATGATTTTTTGCTCGCCCACCAAAGGAATCAGCACAAACTCTCCGTTGTTCTCCAAGTACACTTGCCCTATTAATGGCGCAAGAAATGGATCATTGCAAACATAATTTGAAATTCGATAGAAATCATCGAGTTTTCTAATATTTTTCAAAGAATCATTGTTAATAATTTCTTGAACATCTATTCCATGAATTGGCTCATTTATTTTTCCAGAAAAAACCAAAACATTTGCGGTATGCAGCTTAGTTACGCCAATGGTTTTTCCATCGCTGTCCAAATAGCATGAAGCCCCGTCTTCTGCAAAAATTCGAGCGATGGGCTTCCTCAGCCAAGCCTCGATAAACCATTTACCACCTAACTTCTTATAAACGCGCACCGATTTGACCTCTTCCATTTTTCGCACGAAACGTTCTACCTTCAATAAATCCAATTGGCTTAAGCTCCCGTTGGGATCAAATACGCGTTCTAACAGCAGCCGTTCTTTCAATTCTTTATCGTTCAACAAGGCTTCTGCTCCCTCGACATGAACTAAAACCTCGGGTGCCACCAACCTTCGTTGTGCATCCTTTCTTTTAGCCGCAACGAGGGCAATTACCACCAACATTGCTAGCGTAAGTCCTCCAGCAATTTTTAACCACTTCAATTTTTTCATGTTAATTCATTGGCAATTAGAAGTTCTTTAATTGGAGCCACTAAACGGTCGATATCTCCAGCGCCAATGGTTATCAAGACTCCGTCTTCGAAATCCCGGAGTCGGGTCATTAAATCTCCCGGAGACACTAACTCCTTTTGCTCCATGCGCACTTTAGATAACAACCAAGGACTATCTACTCCCAAAAGGGGTTGTTCCCTCGCTGGATAAATGGGTAAAAGCAGTAAGCGGTCCAGTTTCGAAAGTTCTTCCGCAAATCCGTCTGCAAAATCCTTGGTTCGAGAAAACAGATGCGGTTGAAATATCCCCGTTACCCTTTTACCTGGATACATAGCCCTAACGGAACAAATCAGCCTACGAATCTCTGTAGGATGGTGGGCATAATCATCAATAAACGCTACATGATCGGTATTGTAAACCAATTCAAACCTGCGCTTGATTCCACGAAAGTTGGCAAATGCCGGAATCAATTCTGCCAGATCCATGCCTAATTCTGCGCACAGCGCCAAGGCAGCAACTGCATTTTCTGCGTTGTGTTCACCGTTAATTCCAATGCAAACGTTTGCATAGTTTGATTTAGGCGTTTTCAAACTAAACGTGATTCCCTGATTGCTTTCTTTTAGGTTGAACCCAGCATAATCGGCGGTGGACGACTCCAATGCGTAGCTTACCTTGCGGCACAGCCCCGGCAAGGCTATACCTTCGCGAAGCACAAGCACCCCTTGCGGGTCAATTTTCATAGCAAATTGACGGAATCCCTCGATGAACTTTTCCGAGTTACCATAGATGTCTAAATGATCGGGGTCGACGGATGTGACAATGCTTGCGAGGGGTGAAAGGAACAAAAAGGAACGGTCGAATTCATCCGCCTCCATAACGGTGTACTCTGCCGATTCAGAAAACACATAGTTGTTGTTAAAATTAGTAGCAATGGCGCCTAGGAAGGCATTACAACCTCGCTTTGTTTGACTCAACAAATAGGCAAGCATGGTTGAAGTGGTTGATTTTCCATGGGTACCTGCAACGCCCAAGGAACGCTCATTGCGGGTAATTTGTCCGAGAACCTCCGCTCTTTTATAACGCATGAAGCCCTTTTGTTCGAAGGTTTTTAATAATTCACTGGTAGGGGGAATCGCGGGAGTTATTATCACGATGCAATTGGACGGGTCCAAAAGTTGAAATTCAGGAGCCCAGTGGTCATCGTACACAATCTTCGCTCCTTCCTCCTCAAGCAGCTTCGTTAAGGAGGAAGCTGACCGGTCGTAACCATATACCGCTTTTCCTTTTCCTAAAAAGAAACGTGCCAATGCGGACATCCCGATTCCGCCTATTCCCAAAAAAAACACGCAAGGAGCATTCATTTTATTCATGAATTATGGCTTTTGTGCAAATACTAACAATTTCATGGGTGGCATTGGGCTTAGCAAAACGGCTAAGGGAATCCGACATTCTTTCCCCCATTTTTTCATCGTCTAAAAGCGTAAAAATTCGGTTCCAAAGTTGTTCAGAAGCCTCTGCATCGGATACCATGACAGCTGCCTCTTTTTGAACCAAGGCCATGGCGTTTTTCGTTTGGTGGTCTTCGGAAACATTGGGCGAGGGCACAAGGATGGTGGGTTTTGCCACCAACGACAATTCGGAAATGGAAGTAGCGCCAGCCCTTGATACAATAACATCTGCCACAGCATAGGCTAAATCCATTTTTTCGATAAAGGGCAAGAGGTGAACGTTAATGGGTATCGAGCGTTCTTGGAGCTGAGAAAAATTTGTTGTTCCGCACTGCCAAATTACTTGGATATCGTCTCGCTTTTCAATGGTATTCAACTGCTTCAATACCGATTCGTTGAGGGTTTTGGCCCCCAAAGATCCGCCCATGATCAACACCGTTTTCTTCGATGCATCCAAGCGATAAAAAGCATACCCTTCGGACTTTTTATTGCGCCAGTCCAGGATGTCCGTCCTCACGGGATTTCCTGTTAAAACCAGTTTCTCCTTGGGAAAAAACCGTTCCATTCCGTCGTAGGCAACGGCGATTGCAAACGCCTTTTTTGCCAATAGCAGGTTCGTCTTTCCGGGAAACGAATTTTGTTCTTGGATAACCGTTGGAATCTTCATCCATTGCGCCATTTTGAGGGTTGGTCCGCTGGCATAACCACCAACACCGATAACCACCTGCGGATTGAATTTTCTCAGGATAGACCGTACCCCGAACAAACTATTGAAAACCTTCAAAGGAAGGCCCACATTCTTAAACAACGATTTACGGTTAAACCCAGCGATGGTGAGCCCGTGGATTTCAAATCCAGCCTGAGGAACCTTTTCCATTTCCATTCGGCCCTTTGCGCCGATGAATAAAATGGCACAATTCGGAAAATGCTGTTGAATGGATTTGGCAATGGCAATGGCAGGATAGATATGACCTCCTGTTCCTCCTCCAGATATGATGACGCGTTCTAGGTTCATTCTTCGTCGATTTGCGCCGTTGTAACAGCGGTTTGTTTAACGGCAATCGCTTGAATAATTCCAATGGAAACGCAGGCCATCAGCAAAGCAGACCCTCCCATTGCGAGAAAGGGCATGTTTTGTCCTGTAACAGGAAATACCCCTGTACAAACTAACATGTTAATGCTAGCTTGAGCAAGTAAATGCAATCCGATTGCCATGCAAACATAGGTTTCAAACAGTTGATCAGACTTCAACCCGATTCGAATGATTCGGAACAGCAGCACCATGTAAATGAACGTTAATAACAGCGCTGATACAAAGCCAAATTCTTCAACGAAACTTGCATAATAAAAATCAGCGTAGGCCTCGGGGAGATACTCCTTGAGTTTGCCATCCCCCACTCCTAAACCCACCCAAGAGCCGGCATGAATGGCACGTCTCGCGTCTAATGCTTGGGCATTTTCTACGACATTTTGTTCCGTTGTTACCTTATTCGCCAAGCGGTTTTTCCATGTTTCATACCTGGGTAAAATGTTGGCTTGAGGAATCGCAGTGTGGAGTCCAATTACTAACATGAGTAAGAGAACGCCAGCGCCTCCCATGGTCATCAACTTCGACATGGGAACTTGTCCAATGAACAATACGGCAATCGCCAATGCAAAAACGAGTAACGACGTAGAAAGATTGTCCTTGAATATCAGGCTGCAAATAACCACAATTGGAATCATTAAAGGCAGTATGCCTTCTTTCCAATCGTTGAGTTTGTCCTTTTTACGAACTAATAACCTGGATAAATAAAGAAAAAGTGCCAGCTTTGCGAAATCCGAAGACTGAAAAGTCAAGCCTATAAGAGGAATAGAAACCCATCTTCCTGCCCCATTTACCTCCTTACCGAAAAAGAAGGTGAAGATGAGAAGGGCTACCGCGAAATAGTAGCTAAACTTCGCAATTTGAGCAAAATACTTGGGGTCAACGCGGTGTAGGAAAAAAATTGAGGTAAAACCAAGAACGACGTAAATCATATGTTTGAACAAATAATGAAAAGGACTGCTACCTTCCATTTTAACGAGGATTGGTACAAAACTGTACACGGTCACGATGGATAACGCCAACAACAACAACGTAATGATCCAAATGACCAAATCTCCCTTTAAATAGGTAATCAGCAGTTTTTTCATTGCTTCAAAGTTGGATTTAACGAAGAGGTAAAATCCCGCAGCATTCGGTCTCCTTCGGTTCCTTTTGCGGTCACTACCACAATTCCTTTATGCTGCAGCAATTCGGCTTTGTGAAACACTTCAAAAAAAGAAGCAATGGGCTGTGTTTCTCCAAAAAAACCTTCTACAGACCGGTGGGTTGGGACAATAAACACGTTCTTTACGTTGGGAAAAACATTTTGGTGCTCCGAGCATTGGTCATAAAAGACATCTTCAGTACTTACCCAAAATATTGGAAAAGGCATCGAATCCAGGGTAGCAATTAACTTTTCCCGGCTTGGGTTCAACCAGGTGAACACCTCAAAGCCGTTGAACTTGCCCCATGATTTTATATCCCATTCCTTGGCTTGATGTTCCAGTGCTTGTTGACGTGCTTCGAACAAATCAACCCCTTTCGTTGGAATCGCTTTTTTCATGCTTACAGGTTACGTACTGCTTTTTTAAACTGAGTTCCTCGATCTTCGTAGTTGCTGAACAAATCGAAACTGGCGCATGCAGGAGACAGCAACACCGTTGAACCGTTATCGGCTAAGCGAAATGCAGCTTCAACAGCGTCTTTAGCGCTCCTGGTCTCTACGATTTGTGATACCTCCGTTGAAAAAGCATCCACGATTTTATGGTTATCAACCCCCAAGCAAACAATGGCCTTCACTTTAGCTTTTACTAAGGCTAACAGCTCGCTGTAATCGTTTCCTTTATCCACCCCTCCGACAATCCAAACGGTAGGCTTATCCATGCTTTCCAAGGCATACCACGCTGCATTGATATTGGTGGCCTTAGAATCGTTGATGAACTCTACGCCGTTTACCTTGGCAACGAATTCCAATCGATGTTCAACGTTCTCGAAATCGGTTAGGCTCTCCCGAACCAATTCTGGACGGATTTCCAAAAGACGAGCAGCAATTCCTGCCGCCAATGCATTCTGTGCATTGTGTTTGCCCTTAAGGGCTAGTTCATGAATGGACATAGTTGTTGTTGTTTTTATATTGATTACTAAATTTTCGTTTTGTATGAAAGCTCCGAATTCCAGAGGTTTAGACATGGAAAAAGGAGCGAGAATAGCTCGGGTGGAGCTTTGATTCATCGCATTGACCAACGCTTCATCGTCGGCGTTGTAGACAAAAAAGCAACCTTCATCCATGTTCTGAAGGATCCTAAATTTTGCTGCGATATAGCGCTCCATTTGATAATTGTAGCGGTCTAAATGGTCGGGAGAAATATTCGTCATTACGGCTATATCCGCTTTGAATTCGTGCATGTCGTCCAATTGAAAGGAGCTCAGCTCGAGTACAAACCAATCGGCATCGTTTTGCGCTACCTGTTTCGCGTAACTTGTACCGATATTCCCCGCCAGCGCGACATCCATACCGGCCTTTCTTAGGATGTGATAAATCCATAAGGTGGTAGTGGTTTTACCGTTGCTTCCCGTTATGCAAATCGTTTTTCCTCGAGAAAATGGTCGAGCAAATTCAATTTCCGAAATAACAGGAATTCCGTGATCCAAAATTGCCTTTATCAATGGAATGTCGCTTGGGATTCCGGGGGATTTAACGACCAGCGTGGCTGCTAGAATCTTGTCCAAGGAGTGCCCATTTTCCTCGAACGGAATGTTCTCCGAGGATAAAAAACCACGCGTTTCATCGCTGAGCCTTTTACCTTCAGAAACCAGCACAGAAAACCCCTTGGAAACCGCTAAAATTGCCGCTCCAATCCCGCTTTCTGCCGCGCCCAATATTACGATATGTTGGTAGTTATAGGGCAAGTTATCGCAGCTTTAAGGTAACAATGGTGATGACCGCCAATAGGATGCCTACGATCCAAAAACGGGCTACAATTTTCGCTTCATGTAGGCCTTTTTTCTGATAGTGATGATGCAAGGGTGCCATTAAAAAGATCCTTCGGCCCTCTCCAAAGCGTTTTTTGGTAAGTTTGAAATACCCCACCTGAAGCATGACCGAAAGGTTTTCAATCAGGAAAACACCGCACAAAACAGGAATCAACAATTCTTTGCGGATGGAAATGGCAAAAACCGCGATAATCCCTCCCAAGGCTAAACTGCCGGTATCGCCCATGAAGACTTGCGCTGGGTAAGAATTATACCAGAGAAATCCTACGCATGCACCGACAAAAGCAGCAATGAAAACCACGAGTTCCTCTGCTTGAGGGATGTACATGACGTTCAAATAGTCGGCAAACTTACCGTTGGAACTGACATAAGCTAAAACGGCCAAAGCGATGCCGATAATGGCTGAAGTTCCCGTGGCTAAACCGTCTAACCCGTCGGTCATGTTCGCACCGTTGGAGACGGCGATTACGATGAAAATAACAATGGGAATGAACAGCAACCAACCGTAGTTTTTATTCGAGTCTCCAATTAGCCAATTGTAATTAAACTCGTTGCCTTTAATGAAAGGAATGGTCGTGGTCATGTCATCGGTAGCAATCCACCGAAACTGTTCTTTTTCGTCTTGCACGTGCTCTTTGGTGACAAAAACCTCATCCTTCTGCAATTGGTAATCACTCGATACCCTCTTGTGAACTTTTACCCCTTCGGAAAAATAGAGGATGGATCCAACAATGATGCCCACCCCTACCTGACCGATGACTTTAAATCTCCCTTTGAGACCTTCTTTATTCTTACGAAACACCTTAATGTAGTCGTCAAGAAATCCGATCATTCCCAACCACACCGTTGCAATGAGCATGGTTATTACATAGATGTTATCCAATCTTGCAAATAAAAGGGTCGGGATAATAATAGCACTCAAAATGATAAGACCTCCCATGGTTGGCGTACCGGACTTCTCCATTTGACCGCTTAACCCTAAATCGCGCACAGTTTCACCGATTTGCTGCCGTCGCAAACGGTCTATGATGCGTTTGCCAAAAATAACGGAAACAATAAGCGAACCTACTAAGGCCATGGAAGCTCGAAACGAAATGTAATCGAACAGTCCTGCCCCGGGGAAATCGTAGTGATCTAAAAAGCGAAAGAAATAATAAAGCATCGTACTTAGTTTTGATTGAAAATTTCTTGAGCGGTTTTAAAGTCGTCGAAAGGATGGCGTATTCCTTTAATTTCTTGGTAGTTTTCATGCCCTTTTCCAGCGATCAGGACAATATCCCCTTGCTGAGAAAGAAGGGAAGCCGTAAGAATGGCATGGCGTCTATCCTCAATGGAAATGGCGGGAACTTGGCTCATGGGGTCAAGACCTTGGGACATTTCTTGAAGAATAGTGGCTGGATTTTCCGACCTTGGATTGTCCGAGGTAAGGATAACCTGACTGCTGAACCGTTGGGCGATGTTCGCCATTAAGGGCCTTTTCGTTTTATCGCGATCACCTCCGCATCCTATGAGAGTAATAACCTTTTTGCCGCTTGAGAAATGGGCGATGGTTTTTAACACATTTTCCAACGCATCTGGCGTATGAGCGTAATCCACCACCACGGTAACCCCCAGGTTAGACTTAAAAAACTGAAATCTGCCGGATACGGAACTCAAGGAGGACATTTCACGGAGCAAGTTCCATTTCTCAACCCCCAATAACTCCCCAACACCGTAAACCGCCAATAAATTATAGGCATTGAACTTTCCAATCAGTTTGCTGTGCAATTCGATTTGGTTGATTTTCAATAAGAGCCCTTCCAGGGAATTTTCCATGAGAACTCCTTTGAAATCGGCCATGGAATTCAGGGCGTAGCGGTATTTTTTAGCGGCAGAATTTTGGAGCATTACACTCCCGTTTTTATCATCTGCGTTCACCAAGGCGAAAGCCTCAGCAGGTAGCGCATCGAAAAACCCTTTCTTGGCAGCAATGTACTCGGCAAACGTGTGGTGATAATCTAAATGATCGTGGGTAATGTTGGTGAATACTCCACCGGTAAAATGCAGCCCGTGGATTCTGTTTTGATGCATTGCATGGGAGCTTACTTCCATAAAGCAATGGGTGCAACCATCCGTAACCATCGAATGCAAAAGGGCATTAATCGCAAATGGATCCGGTGTTGTGTGGGTGGATGGAATGTCTTGTGCCTTGATTTTATTCACAACGGTTGAAATCAATCCGCTGGCAAAACCTAATGCACTGAACAATTGATACAAAAGCGTAGTTGTAGTGGTTTTCCCATTGGTGCCTGTCACTCCTATCAATTTCAGGGAACGGCTTGGATGATTGTACCAAGCGCAGGCTAATTCCGCTAAAGCCCGACGGGTGTCGGCAACCTTAAATAAAACCATGCCATCGGGGCACTCGCAATCCTTTTGAACCAGTGCGAAACAGCAACCTTGATCGCGAACCGTTTGAAGGAAATCATGTCCATCGTTGGTGGATCCTACAACGGCGACGAAAAGAGAATTCCTCGTGGCTTTTCTCGAATCAAAAACAACGGCATCGATTACCTCAGAGCTGTCCTTGAACTCCACCTTTAATTCGTGCAAAAGCGTTGACAGTACTTTCATTGCATGGAGAGTTTTATGACGATACCTGAATGAACATCAGAACCTGGTTCGATGCTTTGGCTCTTGACTTTACCAGCACCTTCTATGCGCACGCTCAACCTTCGGCTCTCCAGCAGAAAAACAGCATCTTTCGCCGTCATACCGCGAACATCGGGAACTTTATTCTCGGGAAATTTTAATCCTTGAAGGTGGAGTTTATCGTTCTTTGGGGTTGTTCTTAGCCAAGATGCATTGCTCTCAAAATGGTAAGGAATGTGCAGTTTTTTAAAGAGTTTGAGTAAGTCATCATGGTTCCCAACATGAACGTCTGGCAGTTCTTTAAGCTTGGATTTTGAGCGATTAATTGCTGGATGATACCTTAGGTTGGATGCGTAAATTTTATTTGCCAAAGCAACGAAGACCGGACCCGCAACCAAGGCGGCATATTTTTCCTCTTTCGGTCGGGTAATCAACACCAAGCAGGTATATTTCGGTTTATCTGCAGGGAAGTACCCCACAAACGAGGCTTGAAAGTCGCTCTGAGCCTCATCGACATATTGCTTGTTTTTATCCGGTAATTTAGCCGTACCCGTTTTACCTGCGATGGTAAATTGACTAGAGGTTAGTTTCTTACCCGTACCACTCGTCATCACCCCTTCCAAGCAACGTTTCATGATGTTCAAGGTTGAAGGGGAACAAATTTGCTTGCGGATTACGACCGGCTCAAAGGATTTAACCACTTTACCCGCTCGGCGAATTTCTTTTACGAACAAGGGGCGTAAAAATTTACCGTTGTTGGCTACTGCATTGTAAAAGGCGCATGTTTGCAATGGGATTTGTTGGTATTCGTATCCAATGGCCATGGACGGAATGGAGTAAGGAGACCACTGAACTTGTCCCGGACGGTAAAATTTGGGGGCCAATTCACCCGAAAGCTCAATTCCGAGAGGCTGGGTTAAACCAAATTGATCCAAGCGTGCCATGAATTTTTCAGGATCGCTTCGGTAAGCTTTGTGCAGAATCCAAGCGATAATGTTGGAAGATTTTTCAAAGGCTTCTTGGATGGAAATGTTACCGTAGCCCCTTCCATCGTTGGAATCCATGAATCTTTTTCGAATGACCAAGTACGACCCTGTTGCATTCACGCGGTCTTTGATGTTGATTTTTCCGTCTTCCAAAGCTGCCATTATGGAAGCGAGCTTCATGGTAGAGCCCGGAACTTCTCGAAGGCCAATGGCATAATTGAACTTTTCACTAAAAGAACCATCCTCTTCCTTCGTCAAATTGGCAATGGCTTTTACATGACCCGTACTTACCTCCATCAGAATTACGGTGCCGCTTTCTGCATCCATTTCTTTAATCTGATGTTCTAATTCCGAATGCGCTAACTCCTGAATATCCTTGTCGATGGTTGTTACGATATCCGCTCCCTCAACGGGCTCTTTGGTGAAGCGGCCTGTTTTTTTCCAGCCCGTAGTTATGCGTTGTTCAATTTCCTTTCCGACCTCTCCCTCTAGAAAGCTATGATAAGCCCCTTCAATTCCCACCTCTAACTTCAGGTCCTTTTTGTAGTACCCCAAGGTTCTTCGCAACAAAATACCATTCGGTGCTTTTCGAACAATGGTCTCTTCGTTATCAATAATCCCTCCTTTCATGCGTCCCAAGTTGAAAATGGGAAGGGCATTAATTCGCTTGCGTTCTTCGTTGGTAACCTTTTTTCGAATCAATAAGTAGCGGGAACCGTTGGCGCGAGCGTTCCGAATTTCATTTTCATAAGCGCGTGACGATTTTTCGGAGTACAGCCTATGCAGTCCCTGGGCTAAATTCGATACTTCTGCATCAAAGGTTTTTTGATCCACCACGGTTGGATCCATTCGAATGTCAAAATACGAAACAGAAGTTAGCAAGGGATTCAAATTGGCATCTAATACATCCCCCATTCGTGGTGCGCGATCCGCAAACCGAATGGGTAAATCCACCTCGCTATTGGTGAACTGAAGCATCAAGGTTTTATAAAGCACAAGCACCATGATGGCGACGAAACCGAAGTAAAGAAGGTACGCCCGAAAAACTAAGGGTCCTTTACTGCTCTTCATGGTCATTGCGAATTGCGTTAGACTTAATTACCTGAATGGCATTTTCAGACTCTACCAGGTTTTTTTTCTTGAGCCTTTCCACCATTTTATAGCGACGGGTTCTTTCTTCAAAAAGCGTTTTAGTCTCGATATAATCTGCGGTATTTTGATCTAACTCCGTGCGTGTTTCTTGAACTTTTTTCACAAGAGACTTTCCGTAATACCCCTTGGCCACTAGGATAAATAGCAAAAAGAATAGGAAAAGAATGTAGGCCAAATTGTTCAGCACAAAATCCTTGGTCAAAAAGTCACCGTTGAGAATAATCATGAGTGCACTTTGTTTTTTAGCCTTCGGTTTCTTTGCGGATTCCGTCCATTCTTCCTCCGCCATTTGGTTTGGTTTCATAGCCGTTCTGCCGTTCTTAGTTTAGCGCTTCGAGCGCGGTTATTTTGCTCAATCTCCACATCATTTGGCACCATCGGATGGCGGTTAACTTCCACGAAAGGCCGAAGAAGGTTTCCGAAAAAATCCTTGGTCTCTTTCCCCTCAAAATCCCCTTTTTTAAAGTAATTCTTGACCAAGCGGTCCTCAATAGAGTGATAGGAAATAACGGAAATCCTTCCGCCTTTTTTTAATAAATCGGCTGCATCGAGCAGCAAATTCCGCAACGCGGCGATTTCGTCATTCACTTCGATTCGAAGCGCCTGGAATACCTGAGCCAGGTATTTATGCTCTTTATTTTTAGGAGCTAAACGCTTGGCAACCGCGGTTAAATCATGGGTTGTAGCAAAAGGTTTTATAGCGCGATCATTGAGCAGGGCTTGGACCAACCGAAAAACGTTATTTAAATCTGAATATGTATTGAACACCCTCAGAAGCTCCTCTTCGGAAGATTCATTGAGTAAGCTAGCTGCGGTACGTCCAGAGCGTTGATTCATGCGCATGTCCAAAGGTGCATCCGCACGAAAGCTAAATCCGCGTTGTTCTTCGTCGAATTGATGGGACGACACCCCGATATCCGCCAAGATGGCATCCACCTGCGTTATCCCTTCGGCGCTTAAATGGTTCTTAAGGTATTTAAAATTTGCCTCAAGCAGCTTGAAATTAGGTGCTTTCAAAGCATTGGAAACAGCATCAAGGTCCTGATCAAAAGCATAAAGAAATCCGTGTTCGGAAAGCTGCGAAAGAATGTAAGCCGAATGCCCACCTCCCCCAAAGGTGACATCCACCACGACGGAATCCTTGCGCAACGCAAGGCCATCAACGCTTTCTTTTAAAAGAACAGGAATATGGTACTTACTTTCAGTCGTCATGATTCGCTTCACCCATTACATCGTTCGCCAAATCCGAGAAATCAGCCATGTTCCCTTCGATCATCTCGAAGTACTTGGCCTTATCCCAAATTTCTATGCGGTCGTTGTAGGCGATGAGCATCACTGCCGAAACCAAGCCAACGCGTTCCATGAGCGCCACAGGAACCAGCAATCGGCCTGCATTATCCAAGGAGATCTGTTTTGCCCCTTGATGGAAAAGCCGATAGAACATCCTGTTCTTAGGATTAAAAAGATTGATCTTACTCAGCTTGACACTGATTTTTTCCCATTCTGGAAGGGGATACAACGTAAGACAATCCTCAAAACCCTTGTTCAACATGAAATCACGCTGAGCCCCAGCAGCGAGCTGCTTCCGTAACCCGGAAGGAAATAAAAACCGGCCTTTTTCATCCAGTTTTACTTCAAATTCTCCTACTAAACCTGCCATAGCGCTAATAATGGGTAAAGTTAATCGAAAAAGCCCCACTTTTTACCACAAAAGTGCTTTTGTTGATAACTTCTTCTCCAAATTTACAGCAACTCAATTGAATAAAAAAATAAATTATCAATAAAATTCAACAAATTGGGATGTTTCAAAATAGTGGTAAAATGTGGTAAACTTTTTAACACTACCTTTGAACATGTCAAAAAAACTCACTGGAGCCTTGTTGTTGGTATTGTTAGGGGCTGTTTGGGGGAGCTCATTCATCCTAATGAAATTGGGAATGTCGCCAAGGCCGGGAGTTAATGTTTTCAGCCACAGTCAGGTAGCCAGTTTACGCATCCTCATTGCCGCGGTCGTTCTTCTTCCATTCTCCCTGCCTTCCCTTCGAAGTTTGTTCCAGCGGCACGGACCGTATTTTCTCATTGTGGGATTATGTGGAAACCTCATCCCTTCTTTTCTATTTACCTACGCCAATACTGAATTGAGCGGTGGGATTTCGGGCATTTTAAACAGTTTCACTCCTGTGTTCACGGTCTTGGTCGGAATGCTTGTTTTTAAAACCCGCATCCATTGGCTCCAAATTGTGGGTATTTTCGTGGGCACACTTGGCGTAACATTCCTACTATACACGAAGGTAAATGTTGCTTCGGGAGGGCACCTCGGGCACCTTTCTGCGGTGATGTGCGCTACCTTACTTTATGGAATTAGCGTCAACACGATCAAGCACAAGTTAGCCGATGTCAGTCCCATGGAAGTAACATCGCTCGGTTTACTGAGCATCCTACCCTTTGCCTTGTTTTCCTTTTTGTACGAGGGAACGGCCCAAACCATCATTGCACAGCCTTTTGGCCTTGAGGCTTTTGGGTATATATTCGCGTTGGGATGCGTCGGAACTGCCTTATCCAACATTTATTTCAACCGTCTAATTAAAATGACATCTGCGTTATTCGCGAGTTCGGTGACCTATTTAATCCCTGTTTTTGCGGTTATTTTCGGAAGTTTTTTCAACGAACACCTCACCTGGACTCAATTCTTTGCGATGCTCGTTTTGTTGAGCGGTGTTTGTTTGGTGAACTTTTACGACCTCTTGTTGCAAAAGCTGAGAAAAAAGGGACAGGCCTTTTGATATTCGAGAAGTAATCGTATCTTTGCCGTCCGAATTAAAAAACAAATACCATGTATGCAATCGTAGAGATAGCAGGGCAGCAGTTCAAAGTGCAAAAAGACCAAAAGGTTTACGTGCACCGTTTAGCCGCAGAAGCGGGTTCAAAAGTTACTTTTGACCAAGTTTTGTTGGTAGAAAACGGTGGTAATGTTACCCTTGGCGCCCCGGCTATAGCAGGTGCTCAAGTCACCGCAGAAGTTTTAGATCACGTCAAAGGAGACAAAGTGATCGTATTCAAGAAAAAACGCAGAAAGGGATACGTTGTCAAAAACGGTCACCGTCAGCAGTTTACTGCGCTGCAAATTACAGATATTAAATCGTAACCCTGAAAAACCTGTAGAAGTCATGGCACACAAAAAAGGAGTCGGTAGTTCCAAAAACGGTAGAGAGTCGCACAGCAAGCGATTAGGTGTTAAAATATTTGGTGGTCAGGCGGCCATCGCGGGCAACATCATTGTTCGTCAGCGAGGCACCCAGCATCACCCAGGAAACAATGTAGGTATTGGTAAAGACCACACGCTATTCGCTTTGAGCGATGGCTTGGTGGAATTCCGCAAGAAAAAAGACAACCGTTCCTTTGTTTCGGTTGTTCCTTTCGAGCAGGCATAATTCTTTCCTGAACACGATATTTAGCCTTTTCTTAACGGAAAGGCTTTTTTATTTTCGTTACTTTGCTCCTGCCCCATGAAGCACATTATACAGCACTCCTTGTTTCTTTCCATTGTATCGGGAATTCTGCTCATGCTTGCTTTTCCCTTTTCGGGAAGCCTAACGCCCTTGGTATTTGTTGCTTGGGTACCTTTATGGTGCGTTGCTTTGCGCTTAAAAAACACCAAAAGGGGTGCTCTCCGCTTTTTTGCTTATTCCTACCTTTCGCTGTTCTTATTCAACATAGGAACCACTTGGTGGATTTGGAACTCTACGGCAGGTGGAGCGATGATGGCCTTTGTTTGCAACACCCTCTTGATGGCAGGATCTTTGGGTCTTGGGTTCCGAGCCTTTCGCAGGCTCACAACTCCATGGTTCATCGCTGGATTAAGCCTTACGTGGGTGGTTTTCGAATTTGCGCACCTTAATTGGGAACTTTCCTGGCCTTGGTTGACCATGGGCAATTTCTTTTCCTTGCGACCTTCGTGGGTTCAATGGTACGAATACACCGGCATTTTAGGGGGCAGCTTATGGGTCATGGCAGCGAACTGGACCGGAATACGGTTCATGGAACAAAAGCGCTATGGAAATGTCATGGCTTTCGTCGGGCTGTTAATTGTACCCTACTTCCTCTCGAGAGGAATCCAAGCATTACGGGAGCAACCTTCGAACCCTCGTCTGCAAACAACGGTACTTTTGCAGCCCAACATTGACCCTTACACCGAGAAATTCACTACCGACCCCGTAGCCCAGTTAAAACGCATCGTGTCGCAAGCTCAACCCTACTTGCAGCCCAAGGCCTTGATCGTTGGACCGGAAACAGCCCTTCAAGAAGCGTTTGTGGAGGACAATTACCAGCAAACCGAAAGCTCGAAAGTATTAAATAAAACCCTTCGAGAGAGCGAAACCCATTGGTTGATTGGAGCATCAACGTTCAAGGTATTTTCCAAGAAACAATCATCGGCATGTAGGTCCCTGCCCAACGGGTTGTTTTACGAATCCTACAATACTGCTGCCTTTTTGAGCAACGAACAAACGGACTTCATTCATAAATCCAAATTGGTGTTGGGGGTTGAAAAAATCCCTTTTTCGAGTTGGCTGCCCTTTTTAGAAGAGTTATCCATTGACAACGGCGGCACTTCGGGATCCTTGGGAACGGAGCGGTCTCCCAGAATCTTCCGCGCGGAACAAGGTGCCTACGCTCCTATTATCTGTTATGAGTCGATCTACGGAGCATTTGTAGGCGAACAATGCAGGCAGGGCGCTGAGCTGTTGTGCATCATCACCAACGACGGATGGTGGGGATCTACCCCAGGCCATCGGCAGCACAATCAATTTGCTGCGTTGCGCGCCATTGAAACCCGCAAATTCGTAGTACGCTCGGGGAATACCGGAATTAGTTCCGTTTGGAACCCTCAAGGCGAATGCCTGAAGCAACTCAGCTACAACACTAAAGGTGTGCTTACTGCGAAGGTTCCGCTAATCAAAGGAAAGACCTTTTACGTTCGCTTTGGCGATTATTTGGGTTGGGTGAGTGTGGTTGGGCTGATGGTGTTGTTGGGCTATGGTTTTTGGGTGAGGAGGAGAAAATAATGACCCATGCTTTAATTCCCAATAAGGCAGCTTTTAAAGAAGGTTTTTTCCTCCTCGGTCCATTCCGACCAAGAATTCAAAACGGCCTGTTAAAATCAATAGATAAGAAGTGGCTTAGTCGATGGCCAATTTATGTGTTGTAGCAGTGCCTTGATGTTCGACGATCAGCGTATAAACACCCGGATGTAATGTGCTAATATCCAGCTTATCTACCTGACCATCGGTGCTGATTAACCTTTTTCCACTAAGGTCTGTAATGCTAACCCTATCCATAATTTGATTGGTTTCAAGGTGCAACACATCTTTCGCTGGATTTGGAAATATCTTAAAAGAAACGGATACTTCGGATGGATTTGACAGCAAGGATTGCATGGAATATTGACTAAAAAAACGCCAAATTTCAACTGAAGCATTGAAATCCATATTCGTAACACCTATGACAATGGGTGCTCCTGGCCATGTATGGGCTCCCGAAGTAACTTTAAACAACTCTACCGTGCTTCCGTTGATTCCTCCTGAATATACAAATCGTTCTGCGGTGCACATATCGTTGAGGTTGCTATTGGGAACATTTGATATACTCGGCGTTATTGAACACTGGTTAAAATTCACCCACCAATTCACAACGGTTTCAATGGGCAACATGTTTGCATTACCGTTATAAGGTACAGTGGGATCTGCCGTTCCATGAATTTGCATAACGGGAGTCGGTTTTTCTGGATTGCAATTTGCCGGGGCATTGGTCGCCATGGTCCCCGTGACAGAGGCTACTGCTGTAATTCGATTGGACAATTCACAAGCCAGGCGATAGCTCATGAAGCCACCGTTACTCATACCACAGCTGTAAACCCGGTTCAAGTCGATGTTATAATCTTGGTCGATTGTATCTATCAATGCACTGATGAAGCCAACGTCGTCAACGCCCGCTACTGCACCAAAGGCATTCCAAAAGGTGTTGCCGTTGGGGTCTAATGTTCCGTCCGGATGTACCAGAATGAAATTGGCGGTATCCGCGATACCTCTAAAATCACCATAAAATTCCTGCTGTATAGCATTAGACGTGTAGCCATGTAAATTGAATACCAAGGGAACGGCAACATTTCCCGTGTAGGAATTGGGAACATAAATTCTATAAGAACGCGTAAGTCCGTTATGTACTATAGTACTCACCGTGGATTGCCCCAGGCTGACCACAACAATAAACATCAGGCAGGAGAGTAAAATATGTTTCATAGATGGTAGTTAATGCCTAAAATTATTCAAAAACCGGGAATTTTAGCCTAGATATTTCAATTATCCAGAAAGCGCCTGAATTATTCGTGTAGAGTTTTATGGAAGATTTATTCAATCTAGAAATGGCCTGTTCACTCCGTTAGAGACCTCCCCTCATTCACCTTACCACAATAATCACAGCATAGGCTCCTTCGTACTTTACATCGTCGTATTAAAAACCATATTCCGTCGCGGTGGAATCGGTCATTTCAAAAAAATCCGTATCAGTCATGGTTGCTAAGTCAATGACGTAGTCGCAATAGGCTTTTTCTTTATTTTCGAAGTGCATTACGGTGTTTTGATATAGTACCGGTTCAAGCAAGTAATAGGTCTCGGGTATCTCTATCGGCAACTCGTTTTCAAAGGTGTATTGGATGATTTGAGAAATGGAGTCATTATACTTCAAGGGATGTCGGTTATATTGTGCCCGCATTTCATTCAATGCTTTTCCAAAATTCATTCGAACCGAATCCTCATTCAAGAATACCTTTCTTTCGGTATAATCCGTTTCATTGATGGCAACCACTTCTATCAAGGAAGACAAAAAATCCTTGGACTGAGGATCAGGTAAGGTATATTTTATAATGTTTGAATACCAAGGAATATTGGTTCCTACGACCGTTTGCGGCTGCGCCACGACCCATGAACTGTAAGCGATACAACATACTACACAACAAGATATAAGATAGGTTTTCATCGTATTTTACTTAAAAATTGGCTAATAGTGTACCGTGATTTCCGAAGACAAGGGGAATTGGGTCATATGAATGCTGATGGACTTTGGAAGTTCTTGTGAAAATCCAATCGAAAATACCGTAAGAAAAAGGATACTTATTTTAAAGTTCATGGGTAAGAATTTATAATTTTTAAAAGAACGCTTGGAATCTAGATTTTCACGAAGTTCACGAGAGAGGATTTAATCAGCTATTGAGATTTTGTAATGCTAAACTTGGTGTACACGATGTATCTAGTATTTAAATCAATTTTTTCTTTATACACCAAGGTTTCATTGAATGCATTCGAGTTTAACATAAAAACTCCTGGATAATAAGGATTCAATACGTAGATATATAATATCCCATGGTCATTAATCACATTAACGGGCCATTCAGAAATCAAAACATCTTTAAAATACCAATCAAGATGATTGTTTGACACGTCAATAACATATCTTGAATGTTTGGTTAGTTTTGGCGAAGATTGACAATTGATAGGGTCCATGATTTGGGACATGGTTAAGTCAGAATCTCCAAAAAACGTTTGACCTTCGTCTAAATGTATGATCAAGCTTTGTGAAGTTCCATAAAAGAAGAACAACAGGCAGGAAATTGCGCAAATAAACCAACGTTTCATACAAGGGGTGTTTTTCGTTATTTATTGAGCCGTTCGGACTTTATGTCTCACATACAAAATGGACAGCGATAGCAGCAAAACCGCATTGATCAAGAGCAGGGAGAAAACGGAAATGCCTACCGCGAAGTTTAGTAAGCCCCAATAAAGCGTGGTATTAAACCAAAAATCAAAGAATCCGATGAAGGTCGCAAGACCGCTGAGAAAAATTAAGCCCCAGAGAACATAGCGGAAAGTAGTCGCCTGCTTGCGATAGGTGTGAACCCACAAAGCGTGTCCATGAAAAGGAAAAGCTATCGCATAAAAAAGAACATGAAACCAAATGCCTTCTTGATCTGAGATGTTCTTTCCGAAAAACAACATACCTGTCAAAGCGATGAACGAAATAACAGCAAAAGGCAACAGTACGAATTTAATGAATTGAACGTGCCTTAACTCCCAAAGAAAAACCATGTAAACGATCAACATCCCTAACCACAGGCCCTGATACACCAGAAAAGTAACCTCGGAATAGCCTAAAATATGCAACAAAGAAATCGTATAATGCCCGTTGAGGATTGTGTATAAAACGCTTGTTGCAATCAACAGCATGAATAATTGATGGACTTTCTTAAATCCCGTTGAAAGGTTTTCCATGACACTTGAAGTTAAAGGTGAATACTACTATTAAAACATGAAGAGTTCAATTCGTTACTCCTTTCGCAGGGTTCAATCCCCAATAAGGCAGCTTTTAAAGAAGGTTTTTTCCTCCTCGGTCCATTCCGACCAAGAATTGTATAAGGCCTGTTCAAATCGCGACAATTTGGACAGGTCCATGGTTTCGTGATAGGGGTAGTCGCGGGTAGTGTGGTGTGTGGGGTACGTTTTCATTACCGAAATACTGGAAGTCTTTAAGACTTTTTTGGGAGCACTGCAACTGATTAACAAGACACCAAAGCATAAAGGAAAAAGCTTAAATTTCATATAAAGCTTACAACGCAACCAACTAACGAGGTTACAAAAGTTATATGCACCAAAAAAAAAGGGGGGCCTTCCCACCTACGCAGAAGCTTTGGTGGAATATCGGCACACCCCTTCTCCATCAATCAACCTCTTTTAATACCCTGGGTTTTGAATTAAGTTGGGATTCAATATAATATCAGACGTGGGAATAGGATACAATTCTAGGTAGGGATCGATACTCACTCCAGCCACATCGCCTCCTTTGAAAGGCCATACATAGGACGAACCGGAGAACAGGCCAAAGCGGATTAAATCCGTTCGTCGGGTAGCCTCCCATTGCATTTCACGAGCTCTTTCATCGATTAGATCTGAAAGGCTTATGCTACCTAAATTATGCAGGTTGTCGCCGTAGGCTCTTTCACGAATGGCATTCACATACTGTAAAGCGGTTCCCGCATCCCCTAAACGAAAACTGGCCTCGGCCATCATCAGGTAAATATCACCCAATCGGAACATAGGATAGTCAATGTCCGGATGAGGCGAATTACTGTTGTTAGATCCGTTTAAACCCGTACTGGTTTTGTTCTTGAATTTTGGATTTGCATAACCTTGTGTAAAGGTTCCCAAATTCGTGATTTGCTTGGTATGACCTGTGTTATAGAACAAGAACCTTCCATCCTCCGTGGTATCCGCAAATTTATTAACGAACGGCTCGGTAGCTCGTAAACCTGCCCACTTACCGTTAACCCCGTAATCGGCCGCGACCATATTGCCACCCAATGAAGCACACACTAAGAAGGTCGTTCCACCCCACGTTTGCGCGTAAAGGCCATCATAGACTACCGGAAAGATAATTTCGGGCGAAGTGTTATTGTCGGCTAAGAACAAATCTTGGTAGTTGTCGTCGAGGGTAAACGGACCCGCATCGATGATCTTTTGGCAATAGTCCTTGCAATCAGCCCAACGTGCCGCACCTGTGTAAACCTCAGCATTCAAATATAATTTGGCCAGTAATGCCTGAGCGGCTGCTTTTGAAGCGTGACCATAAACCACGGAAGAAGCCGGCGTTAGGCGTGTTTCAATGTCTTTCAATTCACTTTCAACGTAATTGAACAAATTCGCTCGAGTAATGCGTTCCGGTTGAAAGGCTCCTACCTTATCGTTTTCATCTACGAATGGAACATTTCCATAAAGATCCAAAGCGTGGTAATAACTCAAAGCCCGTAGGAAGCGTGCTTCGTCGCGGTATTGTCGGATCATTTGCACATCGTTGCTGCTGAACCCTCGTTCTTCGAGTTTTGCATCGCTGGCTTGACCAATAAATTCATTGCAAAGGGTTATTTGATAGTAGATCCGGTAATACATTCCTTTAACCCAAACGTTTTCCGCGTTGATGTTATTCTTCACTAATTCAGGTATTCCAGGATCGTTCCAACCGCAGACGGCCTCGTCGGTGGGTAATTCTTGTAAATTCCAAAGAACGCGAACGTAGGCCGAGAACCCCTCATCGATGCCCGCAATATCCGCTTGTCCGGCAGGACCTTGATTACCGGTCATGCTCAAACCGGAGTACAATTTCGCCAAGACTTTGATGTAATTATTGGGGTCGCTGTATACTTTTTCAGCATTCAGTCCATACCTAGGGGATTGGTTGAGTTGTTTTTTACAAGCAGCCAATGCTCCGAGAAAAGCGAGCAACAAGAAAGATCGAACAATCGTTTTCATACGCTAAATATTAAAAATCAAAGGTTAAGTTAAGGGTATATACCCGAGGTCTTGGGTAAAAATTGTTGTCAACACCTCCACCCACTTCAGGGTCTTGTCCGCGGTACTTGGTCACAACAAAGACGTTCTGCACCGAAAGCCCAACATTTAAACCTACTTTGTCTTTGGA
>CANMUN010000006.1 GCA_947500875.1 Flavobacteriales bacterium
ATGGATAGCACATCGGTAACGATAGGGGCGAATTTGGGTGCGACGTATTATGTGCCGAACACGTTCACTCCGGACGGGGATAAATTTAACCAAGTGTTTTTACCAACATTTTCAACGGGAGTATCCTCGGAAGGCTATGAGATGGTGATCTACAACCGATGGGGTGAGGTGATGTTTGAGACGCATAACATGCAAGTAGGCTGGGACGGTTCCTACGGATTGGAAGGATTGGATTGTCCCACTGGAACGTACACCTATAAGATTAATTTTGTATTGGTTAACGGTGGCCAAGAACGAGTTATTCTAACGGGCCACGTAAATTTATTGCGATAAAAGCAACGTAAACGATTGAATTAACGTTTGGGTAATGTAAATTTGACACATAGATGAAGCAATGAAAAAAATATTACTCTTTATCGTCCTTTTAGTATTTTGTAATACAGGGTTTTCCCAAACGCAAATCAGTGTTGGAAATCAGTTAAACAACTTCTCAGGGATGATTCGAGGCTATCACTTTACCGCCCCGACGAATTTCACCATTTGTGGTTTGGAGGTTCCGACGACAGCATCCAACGGCTTACAGACGGTACGTGTTGTTCGTTTTAATGCTGCTGCGCCGCCTGCATTTCCTGGCACAACGAATAATTTCGTTCAATTATTTAGCGCCACGAATCAACCTAACGGAATCATTCCTTGTAATATTTCAATTACCGCAGGACAAATTATTGGGGTTTACGGTGTTCGGGGAAATTGCGTTAACACGTATGGGTCGCCGAATTTTGTTACCAGCATCCTTGGTTTTCCAACAACCCTTTCGCGAAGTGGAATGCAAAGTTGTCCAACCGGAGGTCAACCAATGGCCAATATTTGGTCAGAAACGTTTTACAACATTGGAAGGATTTGGATGTACATCAACTGTTGCGCCGCACCAACAGCAACCGCTTCGAATAACGGGCCTATTTGCGCCGGAGGAAACTTAACCTTATCCGCGAATCCTACGCCGGCATTGCCGCTTGCAGGAGTGTATACCTACAGCTGGACCGGACCGAATGGGTTTACTTCCAACCAACAAAATCCTACCATTGCAAATCCAACGGCTGCTGCATCCGGAACGTATACGGTTACGATTAATTCGAATTGTGGATCGGTCAGTGCAAGCACACAAGTAACCGTAAATCCAACCCCCAACCCAAGCATTACCAATAATACTGGTACGACGATCATAGATTGTAATGCTCCAGTAATTAATGTTACCGCAAACGGAGGCGGAACCTATTCTTGGGACAACGGACTCGGAACGAATGCAAACGCTTCAATAACGACAGCAGGGACTTTCACGGTGACCGTTACGAACGCCCAAGGCTGTAGCAACACGTCATCTATTACGACAACCGTTGCCCCGGTTCCTACGGTGACGGTCAATGATGCAACCATTTGTACCGGACAATCTGCCACCTTAAATGCGGTAACCTCGCCTGCGGGAGGAACCTTGACTTGGAGCAATGGTCAAACCACCAATTCGATAACGGTCAATCCAATGCAAACAACTTCCTACACCGCTACTTACACTTGGAATGGTTGTTCTGATACTGATTCCATTTTAGTAACCGTTAACCCAACACCTACGGTTTCGGTCAACAGTGATACCATTTGCAACGGCGACACCACCCAATTAATCGCTACTCCGGATTTACCTGGAGGAACATATTTATGGTCCAATAATCAAACAACCCAAGCCATAAATGTAAACCCTGGATTACCAGGAACAACGTATTCAGTAACTTACACGTTAACGGGTTGCACCGCTCAAGCGTCAGGAACGGTTACGGTTAATCCTGTTCCGGTATTATCCATCGCACCGTTAGTAATGTGTTATGGAGAGACAGGCACAATAACAGCGGTTCCAAACCTTCCTGGAGGAACGTTTCTGTGGTCTCCAAACAATCAAACAACGAATTCAATCATGGTTGCTCCTTTAGTTACAACTACCTATCAAGCGCAATATACCTTAAACAATTGTGTGAGTAATTTAGCCAACGGTTTGGTAACGATAAAACCGCTTCCGGTGATGGACTTTAGCTTGGATACAACATGGGGATGTATCCCATTAAATGTTACCATGTCCATTGATGCTCCTAACCCAAATACAACCTATCAATGGGTTTCAACCAATAATTTTACAGGAAGCGGTGCTTCAGTGCAAAATCTCTATGCCGCTGGGGGGTGCTATTCCATTTTTGTTGTGGGAACGTTGAACGGGTGTGTTGATAGTGCTTCAATGTTGAGCGCTGTATGTACGGAAGGATTTCCCACGGCTGAATTTTCGTCCAACGTGGCGGTTTTTACAGAGTCTTCACAAACCGTGGAATTTACTAATACAAGCATTGGAGGGGTAACCTATTTTTGGAATTTTGGCGACGGCGAAACTTCAACAGAGTTCTCACCATCCCATTTCTTTCTAGGAACCCAATCAGGAGCGGAAATTACTTTAACGGCATCAACCTCTTTCGGATGTTCGGATAGCACGAAACTTACTATTGGCGCTCAAGTAGGAGGACTATATTATATTCCGAATGCCTTTACACCGGACGGTGATCCCTTCAACCCTCATTTCAAGCCGTTATTCCCAGTGGGCTTTGATCCCTACAATTACAGCATGTTAATTTATAACCGTTGGGGCGAAGTCGTTTTTGAAACTAACAACCTTGAGGTTGGTTGGGATGGTTCTTATGGGACTGAAGGACTTGACTGCCCTCCTGGGGTTTACACGTACTACATCAACATCAAAATGCCAGATGTCGATAAAATCGTTCAGTTTGTTGGACATGTTACCTTGGTTCGGTAATAAGGATTGTACAACGGTTCATTGAATCAGTCTTTTCTAATACCATTGTTTAACAACCTAGTTGAGGATATTTCTCATTTAATCAGTTGTCTTAGTAAACCAAAGATTTTATCGAATGTTTAGTGTAATAAATGGAGCCGTTTCTACGTTTAGCGATTCACTTCTAGGTTAATAAAAAATATTAGCCTTAGGAACGTAGCCTTACATTAAAGAAAGCGATCATGAAAATACTAGTGGCAGAGGACGATGAAAACTTAGGTGTTTTGTTGTGTGATTTCCTGCAATCGAAAGGTTATACGGTGAAGTTGGCCGTGGATGGAAAAAAAGCAATCGCTATTTATCGACAAGAACCGGGCAGTTTTCAGTTTATAATTTTGGACGTGATGATGCCTGAAAAAGATGGTTTCGCTGTTGCCAAGGAAATTCGGTTGATTGATAAAAAAACCCCTATCCTGTTTTTGACGGCTAAAAATATGGAGCAAGATCGTTTGAAGGGCTTTGAGTTGGGAGCGGACGATTATTTAACCAAGCCTTTTGCGACGGAAGAATTAAGTGCCCGCATCAATGCAATACTCCGTAGAACCCAACCGAATGGAATATCGTCACAGGTTCCAATTGGCCTATTCAACTTCAATAAAGCCCAAAGCCTGCTTTTAAAGGGCGATAAATCGACCAAATTAACCACTAAAGAAAGTGCTTTATTAGCGCTTTTAGCCAATAACATTCACGAGGTGGTTGATCGTCAAGGGGCATTGAGAGCGATTTGGGGCGACGATAGTTATTTTAACGGAAGAAGCATGGATGTATATATTGCTAAACTCCGAAAATTATTAAGAGATGACCCAAGCGTTCAAATTGTAAATGTTCACGGGGTTGGTTTTAAGTTGATGGTGAAATAGGCTAATTTTACCGAATGCAAAAGCGGTTTATTTCAGGAATTCTGGTTTCCTTGTCATTAAATTTACTGATTAAACCCTTTTCCGTTTTAGTCATTGACGCAGGCATTCAGCGCGCTCTTGGAAATGCGGTTTACGGAAAGTATTTTGCCCTTTTATCGTTAACGCTAATTGCTAATGTTCTATTGGATCTTGGGATTAATAATTTCACGGTTCGGAACATCGCTCAGGACGAAAAGCGAATTACCCATCATTTAAACAACATTGTTCTTTTTAGAATTCTGATGTTTATCTTGTATACAGGAGCAGTACTTCTTTTCGCTTATATTTTTGGCTTGACGCAAAATAATGAGAACGTTTTATTTTTATTGATTTTTAATCAGTTTTTAGTTCAAAGCATTGCGCTGTTACGAAGTTTTTTTGCAGGGCAACACCGTTTTTTTCTTGATTCTCTGCTTTCGGTTCTAGATCGAGCCCTATTAATCGTGATCGTTGGGTTTGCCTTCCTTCAATTTCCCACATGGATAACGATTGATTTTTTCGTATTGGTTCAATGCATATCATATTTAATTACCCTTTTGGTGGGTGTTTTTTTTATTCGACATTCCATCCGATGGTCTGCACTCACCTTGAATAAGGCCTATATTAAATTAGTTTTGATGGAGAGCCTTCCGTACTCTATGTTGGTTTTATTCATGCTGATTTATAACCGTGCCGACACGCTGTTGTTGCGCCTACTTGCGGTAGATGGAGCTTATGAGGCGGGCGTTTATGCACAAGGTTTTAGGTTATACGACGCCATGTATATGGTAGGTTTTATTTTCGCATCCGTTCTTTTTCCAATGTTCAGCCGCATGTTACATCAAAAAGACCCGATGATCAGTGAATTGATTTTGGTTTCATCAAGGTGGTTGGTCGGAGGGGTTTTAGCCACAGTGTTTGTTGCCATTGAAAATGCTGATTTTCTATTAACGTTATTGTATAAAGACCAAGTAACCGAATCTTCCAGCTTTGTTTTTATCGGATTGATGCTAGCGTTTCTCGCCATGAGCTTCAATTTTATTTATGGAACCTTATTAACCGCAAATGGTAGTTTAAGGGTATTAAATCGAATTTCTGGTTTCGCAGCGTTGGTTTCCGTCGGCCTAAATGTGTGTTTAATACCTTTATACGGGGCTAAGGGCTCTGTAATAATAGCAGTACTCACTCAGGTTCTGGTTTCTTCATCGCTCGTATATTACTCCTATAAAAAGATTGCCTTTCGAGCGGGATTGGTAGATTGGATTCCTTTGATCTTCTTTGTAATGTACTTAGGTTGTTTTCATTTTTTAACGCCAGCTTTTCCTAAGTTTTCGGCTCCACTTGCTTCGGTTTTCGTTGTTGTATTTGGAGCATTTTGGTTCTCCATTTTGGACATCAACAGCATTTATCGCTTGCTAATTAAGAAGGAAGTTGCTCAATAAATAAAGGACTTTTTCGTTAAGTCGGTGCTATTCACGTATCTTCGCACTTGATTTTTAAATATGGAAGAAAATCTTAACGCTTTATCTAATGGTACCACGAGACTTCTTCGTTTTTTGTGGTCTCGTCGTAAACAGCTTATTTTATTCAGTTGTGCAGCATTTGTCGTTTCAGCGATTGTAGCTTTTTTGATGACGCCGTTGTATTTAAGTACGGCCATTGTATTTCCTGCAGCCACTAGCAGTGTTTCTTTTTCAGAACAACGGAATGCAAAAGCGGCAGCCATGGATTTTGGAGAAGAAGAGCAGGCCGAGCAGCTCGTGCAAATCCTTCAAAGTTCACGGATTAGGGATAAAATCATTAAGGAATTTAACCTTTTTCAACATTATCGCATCGATGCAAACGCAACGAATAAAAACCACAAGATCAATGAAGCATATAACAACCATATTTCGTTCAATCGTACGCGTTATGGTTCTATTCGTATCGACGTGTTAGATGAAAGCCCGAAACTGGCGGCAAAAATGGCGAATAAGATTGTGGATTTAATTGATACCGTGAAGAATGAAATGATTTCTGAACGGACGCTCCCCGCTTTTAAAGTCAACGAACGAAAGTTAATTCAAATGAAAAAAGATCGCGACGCGATTTTAAAGAAACTTGATAGCCTTGCGGATTTAGGGGTTATTGCGTTGGACGTTCGTTCTAATTTGTTTCAAGCCTATGTTGATTCGAAAAACCCTAAGGACCGAGAAGAATTAAAGAAAAAAATCGATATTAACATGAAGTATGGTGCCATGTACGATGGATTAGAATACATGAGAAACGAGAAAATCGTTAAAATCGAAGACTTCAATGTTTCCTACGAACAGGCAGAATCGGATGCAAATACGAAATTCAACCAT
Source organism: Flavobacteriales bacterium (assembly GCA_947500875.1). Taxonomy (GTDB): domain Bacteria; phylum Bacteroidota; class Bacteroidia; order Flavobacteriales_D; family Crocinitomicaceae; genus UBA952. The sequence goes on from CANMUN010000006.1 coordinate 6,108, forward strand.
AAGTTTGTTGTTGAAAGAGCAGTAGAAGCCGATAAAAAAGACCAACCTAAGCGATTGATAATTATTTTAGTTGCGACCATTTCTGCGTTCATTTTTGCAGTGTTTGCCCTGTTATTTTGGGAAAAATATAAGGAGTTTAAAAGCATGTGATGCGCACTAGGGCTTTAGTTACCATTGTTTTGGGTTCCGTATTAGGCTTTCTTTTAGCCTATGTTTTCCAATTCGGATGGTATCTCGCCCTTGTATTTCCATCGGTTATTGCGCTGCTTTACCTAGCGATATACCACACTCAAACCGTGTTTATTTCTCTTGCTTTTTTCACCCCCTTGTCCGTCAATATTGAGGAATATACGGACAGTTTTGGATTGTTTTTACCAACTGAAGCCATCCTTTTTGGACTCATGCTACTCCTTTTGGCAAATAAAATAAAATCCGATGGTATGGGTTGGATCGAATATCAACACCCTTTATTCTTAATGCTGTTTCTTTACTTGAGCTGGTTGGTCATTTCATCCATTCCAAGCTCAAACCCCTTGGTTTCGTTTAAAGCGTTGTTGTCGAAATTGTGGTTCTTGGTGCCTTGTTTGCTCTTTGCTCATCTGTTTTTTACCGATTGGCCGGCAATCCGACGGTTTTTTTGGTTTTTTACCTTTGGCATGGCCTTGGTGGTAATCTATACGATTGTTAACCATGCTGGCTATAATTTTGGCGAAAAAGAAAGCCACTGGGTAATGTCACCGTTTTACAAGGATCATACAATTTATGGTGCTGCTGTTGCCCTTGTAATACCTTTTCCAGTGATGTTATTTCTATCAAATCGACAATCACCTTTGAGCTCTGCTGTATTATTGGCATTGTTCGTCATCATTCTTCTGGGGCTGTATTTTTCGTACACACGGGCCGCTTGGTTAAGTGTTTTCGGCGCAGCGGGGGTGTTGGCTTTAGTGTATTTCCGCATTCATTTACGTTGGGTTTTACTCGGAGTTTTATTTGCTGCCGTTGTGTTTATCAAATTCGGCGATCAAATTCAAATGGAGTTGGCTCGTAATAAAGTAGAACATACGACCGAGTCTTTTGATGACCGCTTAAAGAGCGCGACGAACGTCACCACGGACGCATCCAATCTGGAGCGCATTAATCGATGGGCGTGTGCCATAGAAATGTTTAAAGAGCGTCCTGTTTTTGGCTTTGGATTAGGGACCTATGCGTTTGAATATGCACGGTTTCAAGAACCCGAAAATTTAACCATCATTTCCACCAATTTTGGAGATATGGGTAATGCCCATAGTGAATATTTAAGCGCTCTTTCAGAAACGGGTTTTTTAGGGTTATTGTTGCTATTAGGTTTTATATTCACCGGCTTTTATTACCTTATTAAGTTGATTCAACGGTCTAGACAACAGGATCGTCAAGTTTTTGTGGTGGCTTGTGGGATCTTATTTTCATTATCTACCTATTTCATTCATGCCTTTCTAAACAATTTTTTAGACACGGATAAGGCAGCAATCCCCGTTTTTACCATGTTCGCCTTAGTATTGATCCTTCAGCGGTTTTTACTTCTTCAGCCAAAGTGAAGGGTTTAAGGGAGTTGTATCTATTCCACTGACGCTGTGAATTTCAAAATGCAGTACGGATATATTTCCTTCGGTTAACAGTACGCCGAGGTTTTGCTTAGTACTTACTATTTGTCCAACACTTACAGCAACCGAACTTAAATTGCTATAAACGGATCGATAATTGCCGTGCTTAACAATTACGACCTTTCCTGCCCCAGCAATACTAAAAACGGAACTTACTTCGCCGTCAAAGACCGAGCGAACGCTCGCTCCTGCGCTGCAAGATAAATCGATGCCATTGTTGTTTTCGTATACATCTTTTAGGGTTGGATGGGCATTCTTTCCAAATTTACTGGTGACGGAACCCCCAACTACGGGGGAAGGCAGAAGTCCTTTGTTCGCCTCAAAGTTTTTTCCAGCAACCGCACCCTCCGATGAAAGCGTTTCAGGCTTATAGGTTGTGGTTGGTGCAGTGGTTTTTCCGGTGCTCTCGGATGGCTTCACCGGTGTTGTATTTGTTTTTGGCTTGGCAGCTTCTTTGGCTTTTCTGCGCTCTTCTTCTTTTTTAGCCTCTGCTAAAATGGCCGATTGAATTTTTGACTCGATGTTTTTTCGCTTTTTTTCGGCTTCATTCAATTGCGCAAGCAAGGCGATTTCATTTAATTTGAGTTTTGCATACGTCTTTTCTTTTTGTGCCTTATCAGCCTCAATCTTTGTTTTTTCTTCTTTTTTCTCGTTGAGTGCAAGTTCTTTGTAATTTTTTTGCTCTTCAATGGCATTGATTTCTCGGGCAATAAGATGTTGATTTTGTTGAATCATTTCCATTTGCCGACGATGCAATCTCGCAACTTTTTTTAAGTAGTCATGGCGGTGCAAGGCTTCTTGGTAGGACCTTGCGGAAAGCAGAAACATGAGCCGCCCCAAGTTGTTTCGTTTTTTATAGGCATAACGCAACATTTGTTGGTATTGTTTTCGAAGCTTTATTAAGCGATCCTTCAGACGAGTGATTTCGTTTTTTTTAGAAATCATTTTAATTTCTGCCATTCTTACTTGGCTATCGAAAACACGCACAAGCGCTTCACGACTTTTGATTTGGTTGTCCAATAACACAACTTCATTCAACGAGTTTTTCGTGTTCGTTTGAACTTGCTTGAGTAAACTTTTGGTTTGAGCTATTTTCTTCTCTAGGTTTCGCTGTTCCTTTTTTAAATTATCCGGACTTTTTTGGGCAAAGGCATAAAAACCCAATAAAAAGTAGAGTGCTAGAAACTTATGGGCATTTTTCATAATCTGCAGGGATTTCAAGGGAAATATCTTGAGGAACATTTAATTCAAAGCGATCTACCATTAATTTGACGGTAGATTCGTTGCCGTTATCTATAACCGTAATCACCGTGGAGGATGGTGTTGCAATACGGCCTATATTCCAACTAAGGTAAGTGATGTTCATCCTTCTTCCGTCGGATAATTGAAGGATTTGCTCAACGATCCTGTTGGTTTTTTTATGGTAGCTGTAACGTACTGTAAGAGCATTGTCAGTTTGCAAATACGTAACAGTATCAATCCGTTGATCCGTCAGTAATTGCAGCGAGTTTGTGGTAGTATATGCAACGGGTAAACCAAGAAACAATTCCTGAAGGTTGTCCAGGGATAATTCAATTCCCAGAAGTTTTTTGAGCGATGAAATAGGCTGTTCTGCGTAACACCTGTCTTTTTTGTTAAGGTATACCAGCTTGTCTTGGGTAATAAGGCTATTAATAAAAGGTATTCCCGCAAAAGAAATAAGCGCATTGGCAGCACTGTCGTTGGCACATTTCAAACTTAATTTAACGCTTAATTTTCGGTCTTTATCGGCATAGTTAACGCTGAATTTTCCATAATACCAGCGCCATACTTGACCGTGAATACTATCCAAAACGGGAGAGCGTAAGGATTCCTTTTCCGGTGACAATAGTGCATTCTCCAAGGGTTGTGCGTTAATTACCGATGTTTTCTTGGAACATGCAGCGGTCATTAATAAAAATAGGCCCAAGAATAAATTTGATTTTAATAATTGATTCACGGTGTTTTCTTGCGTAATTGATAAGAATAGTTCCCCTTTTCTGCTGCGGACTTCCACAGTTGTTTAGCTAGGACGGTGTTTCCTTGTGCATGAGCAATATCTCCTAAAATTTCCATTCCAAACCGCTCAGGATATCCGTTTTTCATCGCTTTTTCTATCCACTCTTGTGCCCGAGAATAGTTCTTTTGCGAAAAGCCCTGTTTTGCTTTTAGCGCCATAAAATATCCTTGATTAGGGTCATGCTCCATACAATTCAAAATGAGTGAATCCACAAAAGTTACAAGTTCTGTATTAAGAAGAAGGTTTTCAGCTATTTCTGCTTTTAACACAAAGTTCTTGGGAACTTTTTGAAAGATACCATTCAACGTTGCTTTAATGGAAGCCGAATTACTCGAAGAAGCAAGGGATTGATAAGCCATGAACTGCGCTTCAAGATCCGGGTCATTGATAACGTAGTTTTTACCCGTTTCGAATGCCAAACTTGCTTCCTCTATCCGGTTTAGTTTGAACTGTGAAATACCGAGCATCAAATATGGAAAAGGCTGTAAAGGAAATAATTCCACGCATCGCGAACTATTAAAAAGGAGAGTGTCCCAAATTTCTTCTCGAAAACCAATCATTAACACGGGGTTCCAAACTGGAAATGCATTGGGATTTATGGTCAAAGCATGTAGGTAATGGCCGAGAGCCAAAAAGGGTTCGTCGCACTTCAACATTAAGTCGCCCGCAAGGGTGTTGGCAACAAACTCGTTTGGGTTTTGATCAAGAAATTCCAACGTAGTTTTTCGGGTTTCATCCTCGCAACCGAAGGTCTTATTTTGATTTAATAAGATTTCCGCCTTTTTTTCCATCGGCAAACCCCTTAAAAGCACAGATTCGTTCAGGAGTCGTTGACCTTCTTTACTTTGACCGATTTGGATTAAATAGTTACCGTACAAATAACGTGCATAGCCGTTTTCAGGATCAGAAGAACAGAGGTCTTTTAACAAACTCATGGCCTTTTCCGTTTGTTTCTGCTCTAAGTATAAATCAATTAATGGCGCTAATAAGCGTGGCTCCATAGAAAACGCAACCAGCCCTTTTTCAAGGGTTTCTCGGGCCTTATCCCATTGCTGTTGCATTTGGAAAACGCGGTATTTATCAAGGCATAATTCAATGGATTCCCCTAAATACTTTTCTTGGAGGACAAGTACCCTTGATGCTCCTTTGTAGTCTTTTGCCTTGAGGTAATTTTCAAAACATGCAAAGTAATGTTCCGATTCGTAGGGAAAGGTTTTTATTAGTTTTTCGTAGGTTTCTCCGGCTTTTTTAAAATCTCCAGTCGCACTGTACATGTAGCCAATTTCACGGGTTATGAATTGGTTTTTGGGGTCTGCATTCCCTGCTTTTAGTAAGAAATTTGACGCTTCTGACCAATTTTCTTGGTCAAAATAAATCTTCGATACGAGGTACAGTGCCGCATCGTTGGTTGGGTTTAATTTTAAGACCTCTTGGCTAGAATTTAAAGCGCTTTGGTAATCTTGTTTAAAATAAAAACGAACCGCCTCATGGTATTTCTGTGCCTCCAAAAATGCAGTGGAGGAACGGTTACTGCTGCTTGATTCAGACGATTTACATCCAACCAAAACGGCAAACAAAACCATTAAAACCAAATACTTAACCATGATATTCGCAATAGTCACCTAAACTTACATCCAGCGCTTTTCCTTGAACCAAGGCTTTCGAACCAATCATAGAACCTTGTAAAACCGCATGTGTAATGTGACAATCCTGTTGTATGAGGCTGTTGCTAATGCAAGAGTTTTCGATTTTCGTTCCTTTACCAATGCTTACAAAAGGCCCAATTACCGCATTGGTTATTTGTACGTTTTCGCCAATAAAACAGGGAGGAATGATCACGGAATTGGTTTGGATAGCGCTATTGGACACTAAGAGCTTTTGGTCCATGGCATCAAAATCCAAAACACGGGCATTTGTTTCAACTGTTACGGTTTTATTTCCACAGTCCATCCACTCGGTTACTTCTCCTGGCTTAAAGATTACGCCTTTTTCGGTGAGCCTTCTTAGGGCGTCGGGTAATTGATATTCTCCACTTTTAATAACATTGTGGTCCATTAGGTAGTTGAGTTCCCTTAATAAGTCTTCACCTCTTTGTACGTAGTAAATACCAATCATTGCTAAATCTGAAACAAAGGTTTGAGGCTTCTCCACGTAATCTACAATGGAACCCTCGGAGTTGAGCTTTATCACGCCAAATTGTTCCGGATTAGGAATTTTTTTAACCCACAAAATGCCTTCATCTTGTGAACTGATGGAAAAGTCTGCCCTGAAAAGGGTGTCCGCAAATGCAACCACAACGGGGCCCTCTAAGAGTTCTGCTGCGCAATGAACCGCGTGCCCAGTACCCAAGGGCTCCAATTGATGGAAAATTTTCCCTTTGGCCCCAAATTTTTCCGCAATGCTGCAAAGTTCTTGCTCAACTTCTTTTCCAAAGTCACCAGTTACAAAACCGATGGTTTGGATGTTTTTACCGCACACCTTCGCAATGTCTTCTACTAGGCGATGGACAATAGGAATTCCTCCAACGGGAATGAGCGGTTTTGGTACCGTTAAGGTGTGAGGCCTTAAACGACTTCCTCTACCGGCCATTGGGATGATTATATTCATGGTCTTATTAGTTAACACCGGTACTTCCAAAACCACCAGCGCCTCTTTCCGAGCGGTTTAAGGTGGCTTCTTCGTTCCAAGTAATTTGAATAATCGGACAAAACACAAGTTGGGCGACTCGTTCACCGGGAGCAATGATCACGGTTTCTAACGAATGATTGATCAGTATAACACCCACTTCTCCACGGTAATCAGCATCAACCGTTCCCGGAGAATTTACGACGCTAATACCCTTTTTTAAAGCCAATCCGCTCCTTGGACGAACCTGGCATTCTATGCCCTGTGGGATTTCCAAATAAAGCCCGGTTGGAATTAACGCTCGTTCTCCTGCCGCCAGTTCAATGGGCTGGCTGAGGTGCGCGCGCACATCCAACCCAGAAGCCCCCGCGGTTTCATAGTTGGGCAAGGGGAATGAGCTTCTATTAACAACTTTTACAATCATGAACTAAATCTTATTCAAAATTAGAGAATACCTAAAGCGGTTTCTTGGGTAGGATAGAACTTTAATTAACAATGAAACGTTTAGAATGGGTCAAACCTGCTACCTTTGCATTAAATGAATTCAGCTCAACGAATAGGTATTATTGGTGCGGTTTTGTTTTTATTCGCAAGTTGTGGAAGTTTGGGCAATAACCTAAACGTTTTCACTTTAGAAGATGATATATCCCTTGGACAACAAGTGGTTGCGGAAATTGAAAGCGATAGCAGCGGAATGGTCCTTTTAGACTCTGCAAGCAATACCAAGGTTTATTCGTATTTGTATGCCATTCGGGATACGTTATTAAACAGTGGATCTGTAACATACCGTACCGAGTTTCCTTGGAGAATTAGGGTTATACACGATGATTCCACCCTTAATGCTTTTTGTGCTCCAGGCGGCTACATTTATTTTTTCACAGGCATTCTCAAATTTTTAGAGTCAGAAGATCAATTGGCTGGAGTGCTGGGGCACGAAATGGGGCATGCCGATTTGAGGCACAGTACCCGCCAACTCACAAAAATGTATGGGGTTCAAACGCTTTTAGGCCTTATTGCGGGAGATAGAGCGTTGATTAAAGACATAACCGGTGCAATCATTGGTCTTTCGTTTTCAAGAAATCATGAAAAAGAGGCTGATGAAAGTTCGGTGCGTTTCCTTTGTTCAACAAGGTATTCAGCGGATGCCGGAGCTCGTTTTTTTGAAAAGATCAGTGCAAGAGGGGGAAAGAACCCGCCAGAAATTTTAAGTACGCACCCTGATCCAGGGAACCGAATCGAAGCTTACCGCCAAATGAAATTAACCTTAGGATGCAAAGGAGACGAAACGTTTAAGGATCGGTATCAAGAAACCATGCGGTTTTTGCCCTAGAACGGAATGTGTAATTTTAAATGAAGGAATGTTAGAAGTATCAAGAATTCGAAGTCACAAAGAGGAAATCGTTCACGCGTTGTCCAAAAGAAATTTGGACGCTCAAGAAATACTAGAACGCATTTTAAAAATTGACGCAGAATGGCGCAGCTCTAAGCAATCGTTGGACGGTGTGTTGGAGGAGTCGAATGCCCTTGCGAAAAAGATTGGAGCCTTGTTCAAGGAGGGCAAGCATGAAGAAGGCAATCAACTCAAAGAGAGAACAGCAGAATTAAAAGAGCAAGAGGCTCAACTGAAAGGACTGTCTGAGGAAAAAGAAGCGGATTTGCATCAATTGCTTTTAATGTTGCCGAATACCCCCTGCCGTGAAGTAAAACAAGGAAAAGATTTAAACGACAATGAAGTAGTATTTCTAAAAGAGCCATCAACGACGTTTTCTTTTCATGCCCAACCTCATTGGGACCTTTGCAAGGAAAAGGGAATCATAGATTTTGAATTAGGGGTCAAGGTTTCCGGTGCCGGTTTTCCTTTTTATCGCGGTAAAGGGGCTAAATTACAGCGCGCTTTGATTTCATTTTTTCTAGATGAGGCTGCGGATGCCGGCTATGAAGAATATCAGGCGCCTTTGTTGGTGAACGAAGCAAGTGGTTTTGGCACCGGCCAACTTCCGGACAAAGAGGGTCAAATGTACCACGACGCTGCGGACAATTTATTTTTAATACCCACCGCCGAAGTTCCACTCACAAATATCTTTCGGGACGAACTAATACCCACCCCAGATTTCTCGTTTAAATTATGCGGATATACCCCTTGCTTCCGCAGAGAGGCGGGGTCCTACGGCAAGGATGTTCGAGGATTAAATCGACTTCATCAGTTTGACAAAGTAGAAATTGTACGTATCGAACATCCTGACAATACCGCCAAGGCATTGGATGAAATGGTGGATCACGTCAAAGCCCTGTTGGAAAAACTAAATTTACCATACCGAATACTTCGGCTTTGCGGAGGAGATATGGGGTTTGCTTCGGCAATGACCTATGATTTTGAGGTATACTCTGCCGCACAGGAAAAATGGTTGGAGGTGAGTTCCGTGTCTCGTTTTGATACGTTTCAGGCAAATCGATTGCGTCTTCGTTTTAAGGACGAAGCGAAGAAAACGCGCCTTTGCCATACGTTAAATGGTTCGGCATTGGCTTTGCCCAGGATCATGGCGGCGCTTTTGGAAAACAACCAAAACCAAGAGGGCAACATTTCAATCCCCCCCGTTTTACATAAATATACCGGCTTTGATACGATTTAATACTTCCCTTGCCTTAGGAGGGTGCTTGTTGTGGGTTTTGTTCGCGTGTTCTGACCTTCGCCAAAAAGATCAATTGCGGGCCATTGATCGGCTCTTAACAGCGTTGGATAGCCTTCAAAAAGTTACAAGCGATCAATTTCCGGATTCCATTAATCGAATGAGAATGAACATGATGCATGCCGAAACGTCGTTAAAAAATAAATTGGTCCTTGACTCGGTAGATAGAGCCTATGCTCACGATATGGACACCTACAAAAAAGCGAGAAAGAGCATCGGTAAATTGAACACCTATTACGTTGAGTTGAAAGCGGCGATAACGAAAGAAAGGAAGCAACTGAAAACCCTGAGAAAGGACGTAAAAAACGGTTGGGGAAAGAGGGATAGGTACGACAAGTATATTCAATCGGAACAAGAAAACTTAAAGGTTTTAAGAAATAGGTCGTCAGAACTTTTACAAAAAGCCGTTACCATTGGGGACACGTATCGTTTATTACATCCGAAAATGGTCGATATACTCAACAACTTGGAGCAATAATTCTGTGGTGAAAAAAATTATGTGGTTGGTTTGTTTCTTCCTTGGGTCTTTTGGAGTCAAGGCTCAAACAGAAACGGACATTCAATTGGCCCAATATTATTACTTAAACGGAGAATTTACAAAGGCCTTGGTTTATTATGAGACGTTGTACAGCAGCTCGCCAAGCAAGGTTTATTTTAGCCGTTACTTGGATTGCTTAGTGAATACTGGGGATAAAAAAGGAGCAGAAAAGCTCTTTAAAAAACAGGTTTCAGCCAACCCATCAGATGTCTTGTTGAAAATTCAATTCTACTTTTTTTACAAGGGCATTGAGGAGGAAGATAAAGCCAAGAAGATCAAAAACGAACTGCTGAAACAAGATTTCTTTGACCCCAAGGAAATACAAGATGTTCTCAACAACTTGTTGGCAATCGATGAATTTGAATGGGCTGTTGACTTCATTGATAAAGCCAAGAAAAACGTTAAATATTATCCTTTCGAATTGTGGTATGCGCAGATATGCACTGCGAAGGGAGAGAAAATTAATGCGCTTGAGTATTATTTGGCCGCGCTTTCGCGCAAAAGCTCACTTAAAGAACAAATTCAGCTGGAAATTGGGGCGTCATTTGATTTTTCGGTGGAATCGGAAGAGCTTAAACAGGTAAAAAACTCCTTTCTTGTGGCAGGTCAAAAAGACCCCTCCAATACCGTGTATACGGAAATGTTAATATGGTTTTTTCTTCAGAGCAAAAACTTTAATGCGGCATTTCATCAATGCGTTGCTTTTGAAAAGAGAACCCAAGGAGATGGACGACAGTTGATTGATTTTGCAACAACCTGTTTGGAGAATTACGAGTATGATTTGGCGGTTAAGGCTTTAAATGAGGTTATCAATCAAAACTTATCGTTAAAAATTGAGGCCCAGCAATGGAAATTATCCGCATATTTTAAGCAAGTTACTTCTTTTCGAAAGTTCACGGACCAGGAGATGAATAGCATTATTGCCGATTATGAGCAGTTTCTTTCGAACAAGGATATTTTGCGCTATGGTTCGGATCGAATTGTTTTAGAGTATGCCGAGATTTTAGGGTTTTATGCGAACCAAGCGCCGAAGGCAAAAAAATTCCTTGAGGACAAGGCCTTGGAAAAGGGTTTAACCGACATGCAAAGGGCAAAAATAAAGTTGAAATTAGCGGATGTCTGTGTTATCCTCGATAGCATTTGGGACGCCTCGCTGTTATATATGCAGATCAACGATGCTTTCAAATTTGAACCGATTGGAAATGAAGCAAAATTCAAAAATGCTCGTATTTTTTATTTTGACGGGGAATTCGAATATGCCCAATCTCAATTGGATGTTCTAAAACAAGCAACTTCTCGTTTCATTAGCAACGACGCCATCCAACTCTCCCTGCTCATTTTGGAAAATTATGGATTAGACAGTAATTATGAAGCCATGAGTGCCTATGCTAAAAGTGAGTTGCTTCTGCTTCAACGAAGGTACCAAGAGGCCTTTCAATGGATGGATACAATTGCACAAAATTTTCCGCAATCCGTGCTGAACGATGACCTCCTTTATTTAAAGGGAAAAGCTTTTTTGCAACAAGGCTCGTTCGACCAGGCTCTGGATTACTTTCAACGATTAGTTTCCACTTATCCAACAGAATTGCTGGCCGATGACGCGCTGTTTCAAATTGCGAATATCCAAGAAATGCACCGAAAGGATTACGAGGCGGCAAAAGAAAGCTACCTTAAAATTATCGATCAATATCCTGGGAGCATCTACACCGAGGAGACGCGGTTAAGAATTCGACGGCTTAGGGGTGATGTTATACCGGATTAAGCTTCACGCGTGAACGCAGCTATTCCTGTGATGTCCATTCCGGTAATTAACAAGTGAATGTCATGAGTCCCCTCGTAGGTGACAACAGATTCCAAGTTGGCCATGTGCCTCATCATGGAATACTCGCTGGTAATCCCCATCCCTCCATGAATTTGCCGTGCCTCGCGTGCGATGTTAAGGGCAATTTCCACGTTGTTTCTTTTGGCCATAGAAATTTGCGCTGAACTGGCTTTACCTTCGTTTCTTAACTGCCCAAGTCGGTAGGTGAGCAACTGAGCCTTGGTTATTTCGGTAAGCATTTCTGCCAGCTTTTTCTGAATCAATTGAAAGGCTCCAATGGGATGTCCGAATTGAATTCGTTCTTTGCTGTAGCGTACGGCTTGGTCGTAACAATCCATCGCCGCTCCAATCGCGCCCCATGCAATACCAAAGCGCGCAGAGTCCAAGCAGCTGAGTGGTGCACCCAAACCGCTACGACCCGGAAGGATGTTTACTTTTGGAACCCGAACGTTTTCAAAGACTAGTTCTCCGGTCGATGAAGCTCTAAGGGACAATTTTCCATGCATTTCTGGGGTTGAAAATCCTTCCATGCCGCGTTCAACAATCAATCCGTGAATCCTACCGGTCTCATCTTTCGCCCAAACAACCGCGATATCTGCAAAAGGAGCGTTGGAAATCCACATTTTGGCACCGTTCAGTATAACGTAATCTCCGTCCTCCTTAAAATTCGAAATCATCCCGCCGGGATTGGAACCAAAGTCAGGCTCGGTCAAACCAAAACACCCCATCATTTCTCCCGTTGCTAATTTTGGAAGGAATTTTTGTTTCTGTTCTTCAGAACCATACTTCCAGATAGGGTACATAACAAGCGAACTTTGCACCGATGCAGTTGAACGCAAACCGGAATCGCAGCGTTCCAATTCTTGCATGATAAGACCGTAAGAAATTTGATCCAGTCCCGCACCTCCATATTCAACAGGAATGTACGGCCCAAAAGCACCAATTTCACCGAGTCCTTTAAGTAAATGCATCGGGAAAGTTGCCTTTTCGTAGTGTTCGTCAATGATGGGAGAAACCTCTTTTTTCACCCATTGTCTCGCTGCATCTCGGATAAGCTTGTGTTCTTCGGTGTATAAATCATCTAGAAGGTAATAATCTGGATGTTGGAATAAATCTGTTTTCATGCGATGGAATTGTTGCCGCAAAGATAAACATATTGAATCGGGAAATGGTTGAAGAATCCATTACTTTTGTAAAGCATGATATTTTACGAGCGATTTCCGTTGATCGAGAATTGGTTTTTTTTGGGGTTTTTGCTCCAGGTTTTGATGTTGGGCATTGTGCATTATCGGATTGAAGGTTCATGGGTGACGGTCTTTTTGAATTCCGGAAGACCATCCACCTTGCGTGCTCGACAATCGCTGGATAAGGCGTCGGTTCGCGTACTGCTTTTGAACGTAGCAGTAAGCACGATGTTTTTTGTTGCCAAGTTTCTTGTTCTTGATTTTTACCTTAATACGTCCTTCGTTATCGCGATTTTGATAGCAGTATTGAGTTTTTTGATTTGGCATTTCGACTATTTGTTCCTGTGGTTTTTCATTCAACACTCTCCTTCTAAGTCGGTATATGAAGGAAATGTATGGTTGTGTTTACTGGGAATCATCGTGGTTGTTTTTAATTTTTTACAGTTCTTTATTGCACCCTCTTCTGCGGTTTTGTGGTCGCTGCTGCTGCTGGTATTCGTTGTGTTTTGTATTCGCTTAAGGGTTTTAGTGGTTGGCACCAAAAACACAGGGTTTTTATGGTATTATTTTATTTTATACCTTTGCACCGCATATGTGATTCCAAGTATTTTGATTTCAAAGTATTATGATGCACATTGGTTGGATTTTCTAACACCTTAATCGTGGGTTTTGGCAATTAAATCAATCCTTATTTCGCAACCTAAGCCTGAAGGAGACAAGTCTCCTTATTATGAGTTAAGGGATAAATACAACATCAAGGTAGACTTTAGGTCGTTTATAAAAGTTGAAGGGGTAGATGGTAAAGATTTCCGGGCTCAAAAGGTAAATCTTAGCGAACACACGGCCATTATCTTAACATCAAAAATTGCCGCAGATCACTTTTTTCGCATTGCAGAGGACGCGAGATTTGAGGTTCCTGAAACTATGAAATATTTCTGTATCTCTGAGGCGGTAGCCAAGTACTTGCAAAAATTCATCCCTTACCGCAAGCGGAAAATCTTTTTCGGGCAGCAAACCATCGACCAGCTAGCAGAGGTGATGAAGAAGCACAAAAATGAAATTTTTTTACTCCCATGTACTGATATTTTACGTGATTCGATTCCTGAAACATTAATTCAACACAAGGTGAATTTTACCAAGGTAGTGTTGTATCGTACCGTTGCGGCCGATTTATCTGATTTGGAAAATGTTTATTATGATATGTTGGTTTTCTTTAGTCCGGGCGGAATAGAGTCGTTGTTTAAGAACTTTCCGGACTTCAAACAGAACAACACCGCCATTGCTGCCTATGGGGAAAGTACAGCGAACGCAGTGCTAAAAAACAACCTCCGGCTCGATGTAGCGGCACCTCATCCACAAGCGCCGTCAATGGTTGGGGCTATTGAGCTGTTCATAAAGGAAAAGCTCAAGAAGTAAGTATTTCCCTCAATTTTTTCATGCCTTCAACTGCCGTTGCTACCAAACAGGTGAATCTTCTCGGAACGTCAAGTTCATGCGCGTTTGGGTCAACTAAGTAGGCGTCGCAGTCAGGGTTTAAATAATGAATAAGACCAGCGGCAGGATAAACCAACAACGAGGTTCCTATTACCACAAAAATTTCCGCCTCTTGAACGAGCTGTAGCGCCTGCGAATACATTGGAACATCTTCGCCAAACCAAACGACATGTGGCCTAAGACGATAACCTTCAGGACATTTATCGTGATGGCTGAGCTCCCAGCCGTCGATGGGATAGTAGGTGGTTTCTTGGTTCGGCCCGCTGGACTTTGCCAAACGAATGTTGCCGTGTAAATGCAAAACATTGGAGCTCCCTGCTCGCTCATGCAGGTCGTCTATGTTCTGAGTGATTACTAATACCTCGTAGGAGTTTTCCAATAAAGCAATAATGCGATGTGCCTCGTTCGGAGAACATTCGATGATTTGTTTCCTGCGCTCGCTGTAAAAGCGGCTAACCAATTCAGGATTAGCCTTCCAAGCCTCCGGGGTAGCAACTTCTTCAATGCGGTGGTTTTCCCAAAGACCATCCGCCCCACGAAACGTTTTAACGCCGCTCTCAGCGCTCATGCCTGCCCCGGTAAAAACCACCAGTTTTTTTTTCATATTCCAAATAGAAACATTAAATTTACACAAACTTAAAATTTTAACGATGAAAAAATTATTATTCTCTCTTGCTCTTCTTACTGGCGCAGCGTCTTACGCTCAAACACCGGTTGGAACGGTAGTAAGCAACTTCACGTTGACTGATATCAACGGAACTTCGCATTCATTATTCGATTACCTTGACCAAGGTAAAATGGTGGTTATTGACGTTTCTGCTACTTGGTGTGGGCCGTGCTGGTCTTACCACGGAACGGGCGCGTTGAATAATTTTTACAACCAATACGGGCCTTCTGGATCCAACCAAGCGATGGTGTTCTTTGTAGAAGGAGATCCTCAAACAACCTTGGACCAGTTGAATGGTATAGGAGCAAACACTCAAGGAGATTGGGTTACTGGCCAAAATATGCCGATCATTAATTTAGCAAATCAAGCGTCTTTTGAGAATTCAGGAATGACCATTGATTATTTTCCTGAAATGTACGTGATTTGCCCTAACCGTCAAATTTTAAAATCAGGAGTCGCAGGCGGGATTGGAACCTTAAACAATTTGATAAGTTACCTACAACAATGTCCCCCTCCTGCTTCAAACCCAGCAGACGTTGCAGCGATTTCTTATGAAGGAAGTTTGACGCACTGTGAGGGTTCATACACTCCTTCCGTGCAAATTCAAAACAACGGAACATCTCCGTTAACTGCCGCTACTGTTACCATTACTCAAGGTGGAAATACGGTTTCTACAGGAACGTATTCAGGTAGCTTAGGTACTTACGGTGTAGCAACGGTGAATTGTTCACCCATTGCTAACTTTAACGGAGGAGCGTTAGCGGTTTCCGTTACAACAGCAGGCGATGCTGCGGTAGCAAACAACAGCGTTTCAGCAACCGTTGCCTTGGCGACTTTAGCTGCTAACCAGTATGTTACAGTTAAAATCACCACTGACCGATACGCTTCTGAAACTTCATGGACTATTAAAAACTCTGCTGGAGCGACTGTGGCATCCGGAGGTGGTAGCTGGACAGATTTAGGAGCCAATGGAGTAACAGTGCGTCCTCCAGTTCAAGTTCAACTAAGCGCTAACCAATGCTATGACTTTGAAATTCTTGATTCATACGGAGACGGAATATGCTGTGCTTACGGAGCAGGATCTTATTCAGTGGAAGATGCACTTGGAGCGGTTCTTTGCAGCGGAGGTGAATTTGGTGATGCTGAAGAAAAGCCGTTTAAAACAGGTGCTTTAGGGGTTAAAGAAGAATTCATCGCTGCGATGAATGTGTATCCAAACCCTGCAAACGAAGCAATCAACGTTTCTTTCGAAGCAGAAAATGCAGATTACAGCATTGAGGTACTTGATATTCAAGGACGCGTTATCGCTGTTCAATCCATGAACAACGCCAATGGAACTCAAGTGGTTTCTTTTGCTACTGAGAACATGGCAAAAGGAAGTTATATCGTTCGTATTTCCAGCGAAGGACTTTCGACAACTAAAAACGTTGTAGTTCGTTAATTCTAGATAGACACCTTAAAATTAGGGGGCTTCGGCCCCCTTTTTTTGTGGACTCAGTATAAAAAGTTGTTGTAGGGATATCGTACTTTGAAGATTTCCTTAACCTCTTGATAAATGGTTTCTCTGAATTCTTCAACGTTTGATTTTTGAACAGCAGAAATGAAGATGCAGGGCCTTCCGCCAAGTTTTGCCATCCAAGTACGCTTTAACTCATCTAAAGATACCTCGTCGGACAAAGCATCGATTTTATTGAAAACAATCACGGTTGGTTTTTCCACTTTGTCGATCTCTTGCAGGGTGCTATTTACGGTGATAAAATGTTCTTCAAAATTGGGATGGGATAAATCCAACACGTGTATTAATAGGTCTGCTTCTCGAACTTCGTCCAAGGTGGATTTGAATGATTCTAATAAGGGTTGAGGTAGTTTTCGAATAAAGCCAACGGTGTCGGTGAGAAGGAAGGGTAAATTTTCAATGACGACTTTTCGAACCGTGGTGTCGAGCGTTGCAAAGAGTTTATTTTCTGCAAATACTTCAGACTTTGAAACAAGGTTCATGATCGTGCTTTTACCGACATTCGTATATCCTACCAGGGCAACCCGAACTAATTGTCCGCGGTTTCCTCGTTGGGTGGTCATTTGCTGATCAATTTCTTTTAACCGATCCTTCATCAAAGCGATTCGTTGCTGAATAATTCTTCGGTCCGTTTCTATTTGCGATTCCCCGGGGCCCCGCATACCAATGCCTCCTTTCTGCCGCTCAAGGTGCGTCCACATTCTTGTAAGCCGAGGAAGCATGTATTGCAGTTGTGCCAGCTCAACTTGTGTTTTTGCTTGAAAGGTGCGGGCTCTTTTGGCGAAAATATCAAGAATTAAAATACTTCGATCGATGATTTTCAGATTTAATTCGCGTTCAATATTCCTTAATTGGGAAGGACTGAGTTCGTCATCGAAAATGACGGCATCGATTTCGTTCAAAGCGGCATACGACTTGATTTCGGCCAATTTTCCTTCCCCAACATACGTTCTTGGATTCGGATATGGCAGTTTTTGCGTAAAAGAAAAAACGGCTTTTGCCCCAGCGGTTTCCGCTAAAAACGCCAATTCGTCTAAGTACTCATGAGTTAAACGGGCATCAAGATTCCCCTGTATGACTGCAACAAGAATGCATCTTTCTTCAATTTCGTCAATCGTTGCGTGGGCCATTTAGTTGCGCAATGAGATTACATAAGTAACAAGTGAATCATAGGATGATTGTTCTGTTATGATTCCTTTGAAGGCAGGCATAGCGTTTTTACCGTTTCGAACAATGGTTTGAATAGCAACGGGATTAAGGAAGCTAGCACGGAGGTTTTTGGCTCCTGATACTCCAAGGTCGCCTTGTTCTCCATGACAACTGGCACAATTTAACAGGTACAACTCTTGCCCCGTTCTTCCACCTGGCTCACGGACCCAAGTGGCATCCGAATTCTCCGAGCAGCTAGAGCATAGCCACAGCATTAAAACCAAGCACCACCTAAATTCGCTCTGAACGGCCATGGAATACTTGCTAAAATGATAATGAGACCTATGAGATAAAACATTTTAATCGGCTTGAATTTTTCTGCGGCGGTTTTCGCTCTTTTCGATTTGCTGTAGCCGATGGTAATCAAAACAACGGCAATTAACATCCCCGCAAGGTGCTCCATCCCGTAAAAACGATACACAGCATCTTTCATCCAACCTTCAAAAAACTTGACTTTGGGGGAAATAAAGTACAGAATTAGTCCCATAATGAGTTGCAGGTGGAGGATTACCATAGAGAATAAATTGACGAGTTTCTCGCGCTTGTTGAATTCTTTTGAGGTAAAAGCATTATAGATGGCCCAAAGAATTAAAATTAAGGCTACCCATCGTAGGCCAGAATGTGCGGATTTAAGTGCTTCGTACATATTGTTTTTATGTTAGTCGTTTAATTTTAAGACGGCGAGGAAAGCCTCTTGCGGAACCTCCACGCGACCCACTTGGCGCATACGTTTCTTCCCTGCCTTTTGTTTCTCTAAAAGCTTTCTTTTTCGCGTAATATCGCCGCCGTAACATTTAGCGGTAACGTCTTTACGCAGGGCCTTGATGGTTTCACGTGCAATAACTTTTGCTCCAATGGCTGCTTGAATGGGAATTTCAAATTGCTGTCTTGGGATTAACTCGCGCAATTTCAGGCAGATTTTTTTCCCTAAATCAAAGGCATTACTTCTGTGAACAAGCGCTGAAAGCGCATCAACTTGTTCTCCATTGAGCAATAAATCCATTTTCACCAAATCCGATTCTTTATATCCAATGGGGTGGTAATCGAACGATGCATACCCTTTCGAAACCGTCTTCAACCGGTCGTAAAAATCAAAAACGATTTCCGCTAGAGGCATTTCAAAGGTGATTTCTACACGGTCTTGCGTAAGATATACTTGGTTTTTAAGCTCTCCTCTTTTCTCAATACAAAGGGTCATAATTGAGCCAACAAATTCTGACTTAGTAATGACCTGTGCTTTGATGTAAGGTTCTTCAATTCGGTCGATTCCTGAAGGGTCCGGCAGTTCAGAGGGGTTGTTAACAATGAGGGAGGTGTCAACATCACGTTTCATAAACGTATGGTAAGACACGTTGGGAACGGTTGTAATCACGGTCATGTTGAATTCGCGCTCAAGACGTTCTTGAATTATCTCCATGTGCAGCATTCCTAAAAATCCGCATCGGAATCCAAAACCAAGTGCAGCAGATGACTCGGGTTCAAAAACTAATGAAGAATCATTCAGCTTTAATTTTTCCATCGAAAATCGAAGCTCTTCGTAATCTTCGGTGTCTACGGGATATATTCCGGCGAAAACCATGGGTTTTACGTCCTCAAAACCTTTGATAGCCACATCACAAGGCCTTTCTGCTGAAGTTATCGTATCGCCAACCTTTACCTCATTTGCTGCTTTAATTCCAGAAATAATGTAACCAACATCGCCTGCTTTCACTTCTTTTTTGGGAAGCAGGTCCATTTTCAAGATACCCACCTCGTCGGCATTGTAATCTTTTCCCGTATTAAAAAAACGTACTTTTTGACCTTTTTTTATGACTCCATTTCGCACCCGATAATAGGCAATAATTCCTCTAAACGAATTAAATACAGAATCAAAAATCATCGCCTGAAGAGGCGCTTCTTCATCACCTTTCGGGGACGGGATGCGGTTAATAACGGCTTCCAAAATTTGATCAACTCCTAGACCTGTTTTGCCAGAAGCAGGAATGATTTCTTCTGGTTTACAGCCGATTAATTCAATGATTTGATCGGCAACTTCTTCCGGCATTGCGCTCGGTAAATCCATTTTATTCAGGATTGGAATGATCTCCAAATCATGCTCGAGGGCTAAGTAAAGGTTTGAAATAGTTTGAGCTTCAATTCCTTGAGACGCGTCAACAATAAGTAATGCGCCTTCGCACGCGGCAATCGAACGTGAAACCTCGTAGGAAAAATCGACATGTCCGGGAGTATCGATCAGGTTCAACACGTAATCTTCCCCACGAAAGTGATAATTCATTTGGATTGCGTGGCTTTTGATAGTGATTCCGCGCTCACGCTCTAAATCCATATCATCCAATGCTTGGTCTTGCATTTCCCTATCTGAAATGGTGTTAGTTGCTTGGAGCAATCGATCTGCCAAGGTGCTCTTGCCGTGATCGATGTGGGCAATAATGCAAAAATTGCGAATGTTTTTCATGGAGTTGCGAAGTTACAATAAGTCTTGATATTGTAGCAAAACAGCACCTTATTTAATCACGTTAATGTGACCCGTCATTTGTTGTTCTTGCGATCGGTTTTTTCGGTAAATGAGCTTCCACGTATAGGTGCCATCAGGAACCAGCATGCCCTTGTAGGTGCCGTCCCAGGCAAAATCTAACTGGTCCGAAAAAAACAAGCGCTCCCCCCAACGGTTAAAAACTTCAATGTTTATCCATTCAACCCCGATAAAACTGCCTGAGAAAAATTCGTTAAATCGATTGCCGTCGGGAATGAAGGTATTGGGAATATATATGTAAAATTCCTCCTCAATATAAATAGGTTTAGTAATGCTGTCGATGCAACCGTTAATATCTGTTGCAATTAAAGTAATATAATATTCGCCATAAGGGCTAAAGGTATGGGTAGGATGAATTTCATAGGAACTCCCGCCGTCACCAAAAAACCAGGTGTATCCATAACCGTTCACCGTTGTGTTGTAAAATGAAACGGGTAAGTTTTCGGTTGGGTTATTGGTAAGTATGGTAAAGTCCGCATTGGGTTTAACTATCTGTACTTGAGTAAAACCACTTACTGTGAAAGTTTGGCATTCATCCGAAACCAGTGCTTGGTAGCTGTTGGTGCTGCTGGGATATACCCAAATCCCAGGAGTTGTTGCTCCGTTAGAAGGCCATGAATAGTAGTAATTTCCATAGCCGCCGCTCGCTGTTACACTGATGAAGGCGCTATCCCCTTGGCAGATGTACTGGGTTGGGGTCATTTGAAGGGTTAATGGTAAACTGGTGATAAAATAGTTTACGGTATCACTCAGGGTATTTCCACAACCGTCGGTTAGCGTTACGACATATTGGCTCGTGGTGCTTGGACTTACGGTTAATGAATCAACCGAGGAAAGTAAAACCCCATTGTTTCGCCATTGAAACGAATAATTCCCATTGCCTCCTGAAACTTGGGAATAAAACGTATGAGAAATAAACGGACAGATTTCGGTTACATCGTTTGAAACCTGCAGCGTTAATGGCGGGAATACAGGAACACTTACCCAACAGGAGTTACTTACCGTTTGTCCCGAACAATTATCGGAGACTTGGACAAAAAGCTGTTCGGTGTTTTGAGCAGTAAATGAAATGGACGAGGTGGTTGCTCCAGTGCTCCAAAGGTAGGTGTAAGGGGTAATTCCTCCGCTGACCTGAGCATTGATGGTTAGTGGTAAGTTGGGGCAAAGCAGGGTGGTGTCGTTAAGAATAACCGAAAGAGGAGGAACATCTTGAATGAAAAGATTCAAAGGTATTGGGGTAATATTACCACAAGGGTCAGAAACGTTAAAGTCGATAATTATGGTTTCCAGTCCTTCGGTAAAAGCATCCGATAAGGCGTTGATTTGAAAGGTGTACACGGATTGCCCAGGAGCAAAGGTAACAGCATTCGGCACGCCGCTGTAGTCCAATCCTGACGTTGCTGAACCCGTTATAACCAAGGGGATGGTTAGAGCGCTGTTTAAGTTGTTTTGCCGTGTTACATTCACTGTTGCTGTGACACATCCTTCGGCCATCCAGTCGGGATTTTGAAAAACCTGCTGTGACAAGGTGTGGGTAACAACGACAGGGGTAGCGGTACTCAAACTGTTCGCCTCTAAAAAAATACCAGAATCCCAGGCTCCATCCCCCACGTCAGCGATGGCAAGAATTAAGTGATAGGTTTCTCCACATTGAACTTGAGATACCGCCTCAAGAACATCGGTAAAACCGTCGTATTGAATGAAATTTGGGGAAGCATTGTAAGGAGGAGAATTTCCATCGCCATTCGTGTTGTAAAACGCTTGATTGGTAATGGCATTAACGTTGTTAATGGAGACAACTCCTCCTCCGTTTGGTAGTTGAGCAATGTTTTGGAGTCCAACAATTCCTGGCCCAGATATAAAAAAACCGAAAACGTCGTTGTAGGTAGAATTGTTCGGCGGGGCAAATTCTGGATATTCCTCAGAACCAAAGACGTATTTGAATTTAACAGTGTCTGCATAGGGAACAAAGTCAAATTCAAGAATAGCGGCGTTAAAAGTGGGGGTTCCTCCAATAATACCCGATAAAATACCAGACCCAGGCATGTTGTTGTCGGTACCCGCTGATGGCGAATTATTCGGTCCTTGGGGCCCAGAGCCGTTTGGTAATACGGTGCCCGTTGTCATGACAATTCCCTGGTTTATTCCAAGGTTGGTGCCTGCCGCAGTAAATGAACCGATGGCCGTTGGGCTACCATTGTACAAGATGTTACTTACCGTAACGCCGGGACCAATTAAGACGTTTTGCACTAAATTTTGGGGGCTTTGTCCGGTGTTGGTAATGAGTTGCGCATGGATTTTATGGCAGAATACCATAACGAAAAACCAGTAAAATGCAACGCGTCGTCTCATGTCAAGTAGTAAACGATTAAAAACGCAATTCGTTGTTAAAAGTTAACCTTTTTCACAAATATACGACTTAAGAAAGCCCTTGCAAAGCGCAAAGCCGGTAATAATGCCCTTGATGCTTCATGAGTTCATGATGCGTTCCTTCTTCCACGATGCATCCCTTATTGAGCACAAGAATCCGATCCGCATTCATTACTGTGCTTAGGCGATGTGCAACGATCAAACTTGTTTTTCCCTCCATGAGTCGCTCAAGCGCCATCTGAACCAACCTTTCAGATTCGGTGTCTAGCGCCGATGTCGCCTCGTCCAAAAGTAGAATCTGAGGGTCCTTATATATGGCCCTAGCAATACTTATTCGTTGTTTTTGCCCTCCTGACAATTTGTTTCCTCTGTCGCCAATGTTGTAATCAAAGCCACCTTCTAGCTGAAGGATAAATTCGAAAGCGTTGGCATTTTTAGCTGCGTTTTCCGCACGCATTCTATCCGGATTTGGATCTCCAAAAGCAATGTTGTCGAGAATCGAACCGTTGAATAAGAGGGAATCTTGGGCCACAATACCAATCATCGCCCGAACACTGTCAATCGTTAACTCTTTGATGTTTTGACCATCAATCGTGATTGCACCTTCTTTCGGGTCATAAAAGCGAGGGATTAAATCCAACAACGTAGATTTACCGCTCCCTGACTCCCCAACAACCGCAATGGTTTGTCCTTTATGAACGGTAAAATCGATGTTCCGAAGAACCGGTTCGTTTTGGTAACTGAACGAAACCCCTTCAAACGAAAGCGTTTGGTTAAGGGTCGAAATCGCACGAGCATTTGGGGCATCAACAATTCGTTCATCTTGATTTAGCACCTCTTGGATTCTGTCCAAGGAGACTTTTGCTTTTGCCATATTGGCTAGAGCGTTTGATACCGATTGAATGGGGCGAAGTAATTGTGAGAAAACGATGATAAACGTCAAAAACATTTCCCCACTCAATCCAGAAGCCGTTTTGTTCAGGATCAAAATCCCACCAAACCAAACCAACAACACCATGATTAAAGAGCCCAAGGTTTCGTTGATCAAGGGCGCCAAATCTTTCTTTCGAAAGGTTTTCGTAATCAGGTTTTGATGGGTTAAATTGACCGACTGAAAACGATGGTTGATGAACGAGATGGCTCGAAAGGCTTTGATAATTCGAATGCCGTGCAATGCTTCGTCCATAGAAGAAAACAGCAATCCTGTTTGTTCTTGACCTTGTTTTGCCGTCCGCTTTAAACTCTTGTTGATGCGAGAAATCACGAAGGCGGATATCGGAAGCAGAAATAAAGAAAAAAGGGTGAGCTCAGGGCTCAAGATAACCAAGGTAATCAAGTTGATAAGAATCGCAATGGGTTCTCGGAACACCAATTCCAAAAGACTTACCACCGCAATTTCAATTTCACCAACATCGCTGTTCATTCGAGCCATTAAATCCCCTCTTCGCTCGCTGGAATGAAACGATAATGGCAGGATGAGAATCTTTTCAAACATTTTGTTGCGCAGATCTCTTACTACAACCATTCTAAGTTTAGATTGATGCCAAACAGCTCCGTAGCGGAAAAGATTTTTAAGAAAAAACACAATAAAAACAGTGAAACAGACCATCATTAGTGCCGTCTTAGGGTCCTCTTTAACTAGGCTACTCATGAAATAATTGTAGGAATCCTTGCAATATTTTCCCACGTCAAAAAGATGTTCGGGAGCAGAAGGCATTTCGTAGTTGGAGGAGGAGGAGGAATTGAAAATCAGCTGTAAAACGGGGATAAATAGCACCAAGGACAATAAATTGAAAACCACAAACCACAAATTATAAGCAATGACTTTTAAGGCCGTTGTGCGGTATTCAAAGGTGAGCCTGTAAATTTCCCGTAGATCTTTCAATTCTTGTACAAAGATACATTTTGTATTTCTTAAGCGGAACAAGGTATTAAGATTCGTACCTTTGACCTCATGAGTTCGGTTAGACAACAAAAAATTGAAGCGGCTATTCGCCAAGAACTTTCGATGGTTTTATTAACCAAATCAGGTGATATTACGATGGGGGCTATGGTTTCAATAACCGTGGTGAGAATTACCTCCGATCTTTCGCTTGCGCGATGTTACTTAAGTGTCTTTGGCAGCGCAGAGCCGCCCAAAGTATTGGAATCCATCAACAACCATGCGGGGCCCATCCGCAAGGAAATTGGAATACGGTTGAAGAACATGCGAAAAATCCCCGAATTAAGGTTTTATATTGATGACTCGCTCGATTATGCTGAGAACATCAACAGTTTGTTAAAAAAGTGAATTTAAAAACGCTTTTTTATATTGCATTTCGGCTGTTAATTTCCCGTCAAAAAATGACGGCAGTTAATGTTATTTCATGGATTGCTGTTGTGGGAATGGTAATTTCCTCGGCGGCGATGGTGATTCTTTTATCGGCGATTAATGGCATTGAAGGGATGATTGAGGAGCTGTATTCTTCGTTCGATCAAGAAGTCGTGGTTCGCTCCCAAAGCGGAAGAAAAATGGATCTTGAAAAAGCCAAGGAATATCAAACGTATGGAGCGGGACTCAATGGAGTATTAAACTCAAGTCTGTTCGTTCAAGATCGGGTAATTTTGCGCAACAAAAAAAAATGGAGTAATGCTGAATTGTGGGCAACTGAGTCCTCTTTTATGCACATGAGCGAAATCCGTTCCGATAAACATCTAATTAACGGGTCATTGAAACCCCAAAACAATGCATTCATAGGTGTGGGTTTGGCCAACAAGCTCATGCTGCGATCCATGAATCAACAGAAGCAGCCGGTAGTGCTTTATTTTCCCAAACAAAACAAAAAGGTGCGGTTTGGAACAGCCCCATTTCATCAGCGCGTTATCTCGCTAAACGGGGCGATTGATTTTAATAAAGAGGTCAACGACAACGTGCTATTGGTTCCGCTGGATTGGGTAAAACCCATGAATCACCAACAAGTGTCTGGTGTATTATTTTCAACGACTCCTCAAAATAAAAATGAAGTAAAACATGCACTAATACGTAAATTCCCTGGTCAAGTAGCAGTATTGACTAATTTGGAAAAAAACGAATTGATTTTTAAGACAAGCCGATCGGAAAAACTAATTGTGCTCATCATACTTCTGTTCGTTTTCATCTTGTCGTTGTTTAATCTGGCAGCGACCATAACCATGACGTATTTAGAAAAGAAATCCAGTTCCATTACCTTATACAGTTTGGGTTTGTCTCATATTAATTTACGGAATTTGTACTTTTTTCTTGGCGCTTACATTGTGTTGTTCGGGGTGTTTTTGGGGCTTTTGTTAGGAGCGGTTTTGGTGGGAATTCATGAGCGATTTGGAATAATAAGGCTTCCCGGTTCTGCCGATTTTTTCCCTTCGAATTTTTCTTGGTATCAAACCGCTGAGGTCATGCTTGTCCTATTATTCTTGGGTGCCATGGTTGCATTCATAACCTCAACCTATCTCATCAAACCCTCGCGAAAAGAAAGTAGAAGTTTGAGTTTGGAGGAATAATTTTAATATCTTTGCACAAAATTTTTAAGAGTATAATATGGCAAACGGTAGAATTTCGCAAGTAATCGGTCCTGTGGTGGATGTGGCATTTGACAACGGTGTTCCTCTACCTAAGATTTACGACGCTTTGGAGGTAAGAAAGTCGGATGGAACTCGAGTTGTTTTAGAGGTCCAAGCGCACGTTGGTGAAAACGCTATTCGAGCAATATCCATGGATTCAACGGACGGATTTACCCGAGGTTTAGAGGTTACTTCAACAGGGGCGGCAATCAAAATGCCGATTGGAGAACAAATTCGCGGACGTTTGTTCAATGTGTCAGGTGAGGCCATCGATGGCATTAACACGATTGATGCATCAAACGGACTTCCAATTCACCGAGAAGCCCCTAAATTCGAGGATTTATCCACTGCGGCAGAAATATTGTTTACGGGAATCAAGGTAATTGACTTGATTGAGCCTTACGCAAAAGGAGGAAAGATTGGCCTTTTCGGAGGTGCAGGTGTAGGTAAAACCGTCCTCATTCAAGAATTAATCAACAACATAGCCAAAGGACACGGAGGATTATCGGTGTTTGCTGGGGTTGGAGAAAGAACGCGCGAGGGGAATGACTTGTTGCGCGAAATGCTTGAAGCAGGCATTATCAAATACGGAGAAGAATTCATGCATTCGATGGAAGCTGGAGGTTGGGACTTAAGTAAGGTGAACCTTGAAGAAATGAAGGATTCAAAAGCCACCTTTGTGTTTGGACAGATGAATGAGCCTCCTGGTGCCCGTGCAAGAGTTGCCCTTTCAGGATTGACCATTGCGGAGTATTACCGGGACGGTGAGGGCGATGGACAAGGAAAAGATATTTTGTTTTTCGTGGATAACATTTTCCGGTTTACTCAGGCCGGTTCAGAAGTGTCGGCGTTGCTTGGTAGGATGCCTTCTGCGGTAGGTTATCAGCCAACGCTTGCAACAGAGATGGGGGCAATGCAAGAGCGAATTACTTCCACCAAAAACGGCTCCATTACTTCCGTGCAAGCGGTTTATGTACCAGCGGATGACCTCACGGACCCTGCTCCTGCAAATACCTTTGCCCACTTGGATGCAACAACGGTTCTTTCCAGAAAAATTGCAGAACTTGGTATTTATCCAGCGGTTGACCCCTTGGATTCAACCTCTCGAATTCTAACACCGGAGATTGTAGGGGAGGCACATTACAACTGTGCACAAAGGGTGAAAATCACCTTGCAACGTTACAAAGAATTGCAAGACATTATTGCCATTTTGGGGATGGATGAATTATCAGAAGACGACAAATTGGTGGTTCACAGGGCCCGTCGAGTTCAGCGTTTCCTTTCGCAGCCGTTCCATGTTGCCGAACAATTTACAGGAATTCCTGGGGTTTTCGTGGACATCAATGAGACCATTTCGGCATTCAATGATATATTGGACGGCAAATACGATCAATACCCGGAGGCGGCCTTTAACCTTAAAGGAGGTATTCAAGAAGTGGTGGTTGCGGGAGAAAAAATGTTAACAGAAGCATAAATGAAACTCGATATATTGTCACCGGAAGAGGAGGTTTTTTCAGGTGAAGTGGAAACGGTTTCCCTTCCTGGGATAACTGGTCGCTTTCAGCTGTTGAATCATCACGCGCCCATTATTTCCGCTCTTGCGAGTGGGACCATCTCTTATGTTCTGAAGGAGGGTAAAAAGGAAACGAGCCTTGAAATTAAAGGCGGCGTAGTTGAAATGCTTAACAATTCTGTGGTTATTCTTATTGATTAACCCGTTAACCGTTGTTAATATTGTATTTCGATTTTAGCAAGCGCATTTGTTTGCTTACCTTCGTGCATTAAACCATCATGTCCAAAGCCTTAGACTTTAATAACATCCCTAGCCACGTAGCCATTATTATGGATGGAAACGGTCGTTGGGCAAAGGCTCATGGTGAAGAGAGGTTGTTTGGTCATTCAAACGGTGTTGACTCGGTAAGGGAGGCCTTAAAGTGCGCGCGCGAACTTGGTATTAAGTACCTTACGTTATACGCCTTTTCCACAGAGAATTGGGCGCGCCCTGAATCAGAAATTCAAGGGTTAATGCAATTGTTAGTGGCATCGATTCATAGTGAACTAGAGGGGTTGTGCGAAAACGGAGTTCGTTTAAAAACAATCGGCGATGTTAGCAGGTTGCCCAAGGACTGTATAGACAGCCTGCAAGAAGCCGTTGAGAAAACGGAGGCGAACAAGGATATTACCCTCATTTTAGCGCTCAATTACTCCTCAAGAGATGAAATAATTCGGGCATGTAATCGTTTGGCGGCTAAAGTAAAGTCAGGAGCATTGAATCCAGGAGAAATAAAACAAAAGGACGTTGAGGAAGCCTTGGATACGGTGAACATTCCTGATCCAGAGTTATTGATTAGGACCAGCGGTGAATTCCGGGTAAGTAACTTTCTGCTTTGGCAACTTGCTTATGCTGAAATGCATTTCACTAAGGTGTTTTGGCCAGAATTTAGGAGAGAACATTTTATAGAAGCGATTTCTGATTTTCAGTCGCGCGAAAGGAGGTTTGGGAAAACTTCGGAACAAATAAGTTAACGGTATGAAAATTAAGCTATTCTTTATTTTATCGCTTTTTTTTCTTGTTGGCGTTCGCGCTCAAAGTACGTTCAGTGAATTGTCCGCCACCCCACGTCAGTATGAAATTGGTCCGATACGCATTGTAGGGGCAGACAATTTTGACCATCAGGCCATTAAGGCAGTAGCTGGATTGCGTCAAGGACAAATGATAACAATTCCCGGTGATCAAATCAGTAAGGCAATACGTAATCTATGGAAAGAAGAGCTGTTTTCAGACATTGGGATTGATCTCGATAAGGAGATTGAGGGGGTTGTTTACTTATCCATACGATTAACTCCTCGCCCGAAATTATCGAGGTTCAAGTTCAAGGGAGTTCCAAAGAGAGAAGCGGATAAATTGAAAGAGGAAATCGACTTGTTTGCGGGTAAAACGATAACGGAGAACATGATTTATCAAACCGACGCAAAAATCAGAGGATATTTTCGGGAAAAAGGATATTACTCCATCAAGGTCCAAATTCAAAGGGAAAAGGATACTATCATGAATAACTCTGAGGTGTTTTTGATTGATATTGACCGCGGGGTTAAGGTGGGCATTAAAACCATCAACATCGAAGGGGTTAGCAGTGTGCCAAAATGGAAGCTGTATTTGGCAATGAAGGATACCAAACGAAAATCCATACTTCGTTTATTCAAACGGTCAAAATATACCCTTTCCACCTATGAAAAGGACAAAAAAGCGATGTTGGAAAAATTTTATAAGGTTGGTTTAAGGGATGCCCGCATTGTTCAGGATACGGTTTACTTTAAAGACCCGAAGAATTTAGTAATCCAATTATCTATAGACGAGGGAAATAAATACTATTTTGGCGACTTTGAATGGTTTGGCAACAGTAAATACCGCTCAACCTTTCTCGATTCAATTCTAGGGATTAAAAAAGGGGATATCTACAATAAAACGTTATTGGATAAGCGTTTAAACGGGGGAGAGGACGGACGAGATATTGCTTCATTGTATATGAATAAAGGGCATTTGTTCTTTCAAATATTTCCAGTTGAAACGGGTGTTTCTGGTAATTACATCAATTATCAGTTTCGAATTTATGAGGGAAAAGAAGCGCGCTATGGTGAAATCGTTTTAAAAGGCAATACCAAAACTAACGACCAAGTTGTTTTTCGTGAAATCAGGACCAAGCCGGGAGATTTGTTCAATAAGGAGGACATCATGCGTACCCAAAGAGAACTTTCCCAACTAGGGTTCTTTAATGACCAAACGATGAAGGTCAATCCAATGCCGAATCCTGAAAAGGGCACGGTAGACATTGAGTATATTGTGGAGGAAAAGTCTTCGGACCAAATTGAACTCTCGGGGGGATATGGTGGAGCTGGGCCGGGGGGAGCCGGAAGGGTGATAGGAACTTTGGGATTAACCTTCAACAATTTTTCAACCCGAAACATTTTCAAAAGATCTGCTTGGACACCCCTTCCAGGGGGCGATGGACAACGGCTTTCCATTCGAGCCCAGTCGAATGGGCGCTTTTATCAGGGGTATACCTTTTCTTTTACCGAACCTTGGTTAGGCGGTAAAAAACCCAATGCGCTTTCTTTTTGGATTAATAATACCTCTTTATCCTCCAACGGCCTGTTCCGAACGAATCCGGCCTACAACGGGATTTCAATTTCCGGCGTCGGGGTTGGATTGCAGCGAAGAAAGAAGTGGCCAGATGATTATTTCACCGCCTATTATGAATTGAGTTACCAGTATTATGATGTGGTTAACGACTTCCGTTTCCCCCTTTTTCCGAAGGGATATTCGAACGATATCGCTTTAAAATATGTCCTACAAAGGTCTTCTGTTAGTGCGCCCATTTACCCCCAAAGCGGTTCGAATTTTACGTTTACCGCAAAATCGACCTTACCGTATTCCTATTTTCAAAAGGACGTCGACTATTCACAAGCAAGCATTGCCGAGCGGTATTATTTTCTTGAGTATTTTAAATTTAAGTTCACAGGAGAGTGGTACACCCCTTTAAGTCCAAATAGAAAACTGGTACTAATGTCTCGTTTTGGATTTGGATATATTGGCGCGTTCAATGCTGCTCGAGGAATTACGCCCTTCGATCGGTTTACCATGGGCGGTAGCGGTTTAACAGGGGTCAATCAGTTAGGAGGCCGAGAAATCATAGCGCTTCGGGGTTACGAAGATCAGGCGGTTTCTTCCGGTGCGTCAGATCCAATAATCGCTAAATACACCTTGGAACTTAGGTACCCCATCTCATTAAATCCACAGGCCACGTTTTTTGTAACCAGTTTTTTAGAGGCGGGAAATACGTATCCAACGTTCAAGAATTTTAATCCATTCAACGTTAAGCGAGCTGCAGGAGTTGGAATTCGAGTGTTTTTGCCGATGTTCGGAATGTTGGGATTGGATTATGGCCTTGGTTTCGATCGATTGGATTCGTGGGCTTCGGGGTATAATGGCCCTTCCGATGCGTCGATTCAAAAGAAAGGGTTTTATCCAAAATTAAGTTTCACGATTGGCATGAACCTTGGTGAGTTGTAGTAATTAAGAATATTGTTGTAAATTCGCTTTCATCAATTCTATGATTAAAGTATTTAGCCTTTTTCTTTTTCTTGGTATTTTTCAATGGGGTTTAGGTCAGTCTTTTGCCTTCATTGATTCCGATTATATCTTATCCAGTATCCCGGAATACACGGAATCGAAAGAGAAATTGGATAAGCTCGCTGAAACGTGGACCAAAGAAATAGAAGATCGATTGAATGTGTTGAAAACGCAAAAAGACAACTTTAACAAAGAGGAAATATTGTTGCCTGCAGAGGAGAAAACCAAAAGAAAGTCTGAAATTGATAAATTGGAAAAGGAAACGGTGGATTTGCAAACACAGCGTTTCGGGTTAAACGGAGATTATTTTCTCAAAAGGCAAGAACTCATCAAACCCATTCAAGATCGGATTTACACCGCTATGAAAAAGGTTGCGAAAGCCGAGGGATATACTTTTGTTTTTGATAAGGCGAACCAAAGCACCTTGATTTACGGCGATAAAGACGCCGACATCAGCAACAGCGTTCTAGAAGAAATGGGTATAACTAAAGAATAATAAATGAACAACATGAAACGACTTTTCATCCTCCTGGTTTTAACATTAACTGGTTTTACAGCCTCCGCTCAAATGAAATTGGCCCACGTCAATTCACAGCGATTATTGGATTCCCTTCCCTCGTATATCAAAGCAGAAACAGACTTAAAGAAATTTCAAGACGACGGCGTCGCCGAGTTAGGGATATTGGAAAAGCAAATCAATGACGCTTATGTAAAATTAGACGGAATGAAGGACAACCTTACTCCAACCATGTTTAAAATTGAACAAGAAAAAATCATGGGAATGGAACAGCGTTATCAGCAAACGCAATCTTTGTTGCAGCAGCAGCTGCAAACTTTAGCAAACGAATACAACCAACCCATCCTTGATCGATTGCAAAAAGCGGTTGAAATTGTAGCAGATCGCAAGAAAGTTAATTACGTATTGGATACCTCCAAACTGCTCTATTCCAAGGCCGGGATTGATATTACCATGGAAGTTAAGGCGGAATTGTTGAGACTCGACGCGGAAGCGTTGAAAAAACCATAATTTAACAGCAAGGGCCTCGGCCCTTTTTTATTTTCGATGTGTTGAAAGAAGGTAAAATAGGGGTATTTGATTCAGGTTTCGGTGGCCTTACGGTTCTTCGTTCAATGGTAGATCTGCTGCCGAATTACCCTTTTATCTATTTCGGTGATAATGCTCGAGCACCCTATGGGAATAAATCGTTTGATTTAATCTACGAGTATACGCTTGAGGGGGTTAATTTTTTATTCGATAAAGGCTGCGAACTCGTTGTATTAGCCTGTAACACCGCTTCTGCAAAAGCACTACGAACCATCCAACAAAAGGACCTGCCAAGGATTGCCCCTTCAAAACGGGTACTGGGTGTAATTCGTCCAAGCACCGAGGAAATCGCTTCGTTTACCCGCTCAGGGTTTGTTGGTATTCTAGGAACCGAAGGTACCGTTAAATCCGAATCTTACCTACTGGAATTGGCCAAAATAAGCCCCAATTTACAAGTGTTTCAGCACGCATGTCCTCTATGGGTTCCGTTAATTGAAGAACGCCAATACGATACGGTGGCGGGAAAAATGATCATTGCATCAGACATTGACCTGCTTTTCAAGCAAAATAAGAACATTGATACGATTTTATTGGCATGTACCCATTACCCCATTATTAAATCAATCATTCATGAGGCAGTAGAACAAAGAGCGAGCATCATTGAGCAAGGACCATTGGTGGCATTAAAGTTGAAAGATTATTTAACACGTCACCCCGAAATGGCATCTCGCCTAGGCAATGAACAACCCGTCGAATTTTATACTACCGAAAGGGAAGATTATTTTAACCAACACGCCTCGGAAATTTATGGATCTATAATTAAGTCCCAACAAATTCAATTATCTTAAATCTCAATCATTCAGGAAATGGAAATAACAAAAGAATTGGAAGACCGCCTTCGGTTATTAAATGCAAAATACGAGGCAATAGGACAGGATTTAATCTCTTACCTCGACGGATTATTGTATTCTGAGGTAACCACTTATTGGGACTATATTCAGCTTGACACCTTGTTAAGCCTTCAAAAACCGAAAACCAGCTTTCCCGATGAGGTGGTTTTTATCGGGTATCATCAAATTACGGAACTGTATTTTAAGTTGGCCATCCAAGAATTGGTGTGTTTAGGAAAAGAAACGGAACCCACCAAGTCGTCTTTTTTAATGAGATTGAATCGTGTAAACCGTTATTTCGATGCGTTGATTCGAAGTTTTAGCATAATGGTAGAGGGGATGGACCAAAAAGAGTTCTTGCGTTTTAGAATGGCCCTTTTACCGGCAAGTGGTTTTCAATCCGTTCAGTATCGACAGATTGAACTGCATAGCACCGATTTAATTCATTTAGTGACCTCCTCCAAACGGGATGAATTCACAGAAGATGACGCCCCAGAGAAAATGTACCCATTCATCTATTGGAAGTACGGAGCTACGGAACAACTAACCGGAAAAAAGACGCTGACGTTAACCCAATTTGAGGTGCGTTATGACGAGGAATTATTGGAACTTTCAGAAAAATGCAGTAACACGAACCTTTGGCAAATTTACAAAAGACTCTCCCCAGAAGATCAAAACGACCCGAAAGTCATAGAGGCTTTAAAAACAAACGATTTAAATGTCAATGTATATTGGCCTTTGGCACATTATAAATCAGCGGTACGCTATTTGTCAAAAAGCGGCGAAGACATAGCTGCTACCGGTGGTACGAATTGGCAGAAATACCTGCCTCCTAAATTCCAAAAACGGATTTTTTATCCGGCATTGTGGAGCGCTGAAGAAATTGCTTCTTGGGGAAAAGGTTGGGTTGAAGAGCAAATCAGAAGCCTGCTTAAAGGGCTTTAATGTATGCGGATCTAAGGTCAATAGTGCCAATAGGCGATATAATGGCACCTCTTGCCCTGAGGTTTTGAATGATGATGTAATCTTCGTAAAGAAGGGGTAACACCCAATTTTCTTCATTTAATATTACATCGCAATTGGTAAAGTAGTTGTTTTGTTTTGAAGTGGTTTTTTCCTGAATGGCCAAGGTGTAGTTGACGTCATAAATCGACGAATTAATTTTAGGCAATAAGGTGTTTTGTTCCTGGTTTATCGGGTTTTTACTAAAAAACAAGCCAAAATACGCATCCGCATCCGCATAATCCGGATTCAATCCCAGCTTCCAAATATCCGCCTTGCCATTTTTGATTGCGCTTAGCCTTCCTTCTTGATCCACCCAATGCAATTCCACACGGATGTTGAGGGTGTTTTTAAGTTGATTAACGACATACTTGCAATATTTTTGAACTTGTTCTATGTCCTTCCCAACGGAATAAAAAGATAGCGTTGGAAAAGGATTGTGCATTCCGAACCCTGCTTCTGCCATTAGTTTTTTACCCAGTGCAACATCAATCGAGGTTTTGGGGATCATGGAATTGTCGTAGTAGAAGGATGGAGGGGCAATTCCTTGATTGGCGGCTATTCCATCGCCGTTCAACAACTCGTTAGCCATATAGTTTCGGTCGATAACTAAATCAATCGCTTTGCGGACCCTTGAATCCACAAAACACGCGTTCCTTTGGTTTAACACGATTAAAGAGACCCTGCTCCCGGGAACCACATGTACCTTGTGAGCAAAAGGGAGGTCTTTTTTTTGGTTATTCAGCGGAGTGAAAATGCCGTTGATTTTCTCGGTAGGCAATTCGAAAAGAAAATCGATTTGTTGGCGCTGAAAGGCTAAAATTTCCTCTTGAGTATTGGAATAGACTTTGTATCTGATTTCGTCG
This sequence comes from Flavobacteriales bacterium, assembly GCA_947500875.1. Taxonomy (GTDB): domain Bacteria; phylum Bacteroidota; class Bacteroidia; order Flavobacteriales_D; family Crocinitomicaceae; genus UBA952. The sequence goes on from CANMUN010000006.1 coordinate 40,941, forward strand.
AGGTATGGTAAGGAGTTTCCGTAGGAATCTTTTTTCCAGTATTTGGGGTTGTACGTAAGCACGATTTCGTTGAGCGATGAAGACTTTAATGAGAAAGGACCTGTACCAATGGGGTGAAAGCGTATGTCATCCTTGTAGTAGGTTAAAGCTTGTTTAGAAAAAACGGCATATTTCGAGCTGCTAAGTAACTTAGGGAAATTATAATTTGGTAAGTTTAGGGAAATTTCGATGCAATAAGGGTTGATTATTTTTATACCGCTAACCGTTTTTGTTTTTCCAATAAAATAATCCTCGGACCCTTTAATTTTTCCGATCAGACCGTTACTTGATTGATTTAAAAAAGAGGAAGCACAGGCCAATTCAAGGGTTGTTTTTACGTCTTCTGCCGTCATCTCGTTGGACGCAGAACCAAAACAAGGGTCCGTAAAGAAGGTCACGCCTTTTCTTAAATAAATCAAAAGTACGCGGTTGTTTTTCCATTCATATCGTTCCGCTAAGCGTGGAATTGCGTTATTGCTGGAATCATTTAAATCAAAAAGCGGCTCAAAAACATTGCACAGCATTCTATGCGAATATATGTCGTCGTTGTATAAAGGAAAGAAGGTCTTTATCGGTGATGGAAGCGACAAACTTAAGGTGTCTCCATACCTAACATTCCCTCCTAGCGATTTTCGAGTACCCCGATGGGTACACGCAACCAGGGTTAATAAGGCAATCCAAAAAGCGAATTTTAATCCGGTCATTCGTGCTCCGAAAGCTTAATTATTTTTTCAGTGAAAGACCATCCTTGTTTGGAAAAGTGCAGATAGTATACGCCTTCGCTAAGGCCTTGCACCGATATTTGACTCGCCGTATTGCCTTGGTTGATTTTTGAGCCTTGAACATCGAAAAGAGTCCAAGCATCAATGTTTTCCGAGAAATTGAGCGCATCCACCGTTGGATTAGGATAGACCTGGACCTGAAGGATATTTGTTGGAATCATCCCCAAAATTCCTATAAAAACGCTATCCGTAATTACACAATTATTTGCATCGGTTACGGTTACGGTATACCAATCTTTCGTTAAGTATACGGCAGTAGCGTTCGTTTGCTGGCTGGGGTCATTCCATGTATAAGAATATGGCTGAGTTCCCCCGAACACATTGGCGGTTGCCGTACCATCAAGAGCGCTTAAGGTACTTTCCGGCGTTGAAGTGATGGTTATGGATAGGGCAGCCGGGGAATTAATCGTTTGAACATAGATTTGAGAGACACAATTGTTGGAATCGATAATGCTAATGGGATAGGTTCCCGCTCCTAAGGAGTCGATGGGATTCGTGACTGTTAGGCCGTTTGATTGGTAGGTATAGGCTCCAACTCCTCCGGCTGCCAAGATTTGGATAGAACCATTGTTTGCATCGAAACAGGTTTCATGGGCAACAGCAAAAGTTGCGGTAATGCTATCCGGCTGATTTACGGTGAATTGCAAGGTGTCGTAACAGGGCCTTGAATCGCTGGCATACAGGGTATAGGTTCCCGCAGATAATGAAGGTAAAACGGGAGTTGCATTTCCATTACTCCAAGTATAAGTTAATCCAGAAGCTCCACCAGGGGTTACTTGAATAGAACCGTCGTTGAGACCATTGCAACTAACATCCGTAATTTGACTGCCTCCAACAACAGGCGATGCATAAGGAATGAAGACAGAGTCTACCACGATGCATCCATCCGGATGGGTAATGGTTATGGTTGCCCAACCTTCTCCTAGGGTGTAGTTGGGCTTTGTGGTAATTCCATTTTCCCAAAGAAAAACGCAGGTGCTGAACATGCACGGACAACCAGAGCTGTTCACTACCGCCTGACCATTGGTATCTCCGGGACAGGTTGGCGAAACAATTCCACCGAAGGTGATAACATACGGATCCACCAAGGTTGTTGTGTAAATTTCAAAACAATTGGCGTTGTCCGTAACTTGCAGCGTATAGGTGCCAGCAGGAACATTGCTTAATTGAGCAGCGGTACTGCCGTTCGACCAAACGTAAGTGTAGGGAGGGGTGCCAAGATTGACGGTTGGAATAATCGAACCCGTCGCTGTACCATTACACGTAGGTTGTGTGACATTGACGCTTGAAATTAGACTTCCGGGCCCACAATTCGTGGTGGTGTTAAAGTACTCGCCGGTATTGATGGTTCCTAAATAACTTCCCCAAGCTATTCCTGGGTTGGGAAAGGACGTGTTGTTTAATTCTAATTTTCGAGCATAGACGCCTTTCCATCCGGTTGGATTCAGGCTATCTTTTTTCACCAAATAGACAAGGTCAACATTTGCGTCGCCGTCGATGTTTGCAAACAAGGGCGTCGACCCTAAGTTCACCCCGGCAACGGTAGGCGTAAGTGTTTGGATCGTTTGAGAGACAAAATCAAAGGACTGCAATCGATGTTTCCAGTATCCGTTCTCGAAATAATTAACGGAAAGTACAGCTTCATCCCTTCCGTCGTTGTTGAGATCAATGGCATTGCCGGAGGCGAATTGTAGGCTACCAATGCTGTCTTTAAACACCACTTGGCCGGATGAGCCATCGAGCATCACCTGGTAGTAGTCGGTATATCCCGAGCTTGTTCCTTTCGCCAAGCTTAAAAAGACATCCGGCGAAAGGTTTCCGGTAAAATTTCCAATAACGGGTTGCGCGCTAGACTCGGTATTAGGTAGGTCATAGCTCCACTGAACACTTAGATCGCCTCCTTTTATTTTGTGGACCGCTCCGCTGTAGGATTGGACGTACATAAAAGCCTCTCCGATGGCCGTTTTGTAAAAAGATGCCGGCGCGATGAATCCAAAGTTGGCATCAGATACAATAGGAATTGAGGGAGCCAGGGTGTTGTTCAATAAACTCATCAACGGACAGATCCAAAAACTGCCGCCTAAAGTTTCTCCTCCGGTACCGTATAGGACATGTTTCGTGCCGGTTCCGTTCAGGTCTACCACAATCGGAGAACAGTAGGTTTCTGCGCTATCGGGCACCACGGCTTTTGCAATTAAGTTCCCGTTAACGGTGTTAACCACCATTAAATGCCCCGGCGGCCTGTTGGTTTCCCAAACGGGTGCGGCGTGATCGCCTCCGTTGGCGACTATCAGATCAGGTACACCATCTCCGCTGACATCATCAATCCATTGCGGATTGTAAAAATTATAGAGGCCGCTGTCTCCAGGATTCACGTTGTAGGGAAAATAATCCCAGATTAAACTTCCGTTTTGTCCGTTGATAGCTAACAGCTGAGCCTGGCGACCCACCATGAATACGTCTTTTATGCCATCGTTGGTGATATCCAAGAACAAGGCGCTACCAAACACTTCGTTTCGTGCTGGACGTTTCCAGAGGAGGGTACCGTCATGGCCATTGACGGCCATAATTCCATTGTTGCTGTAAACGCCATCCGTTCCACCCCCAAAAACAATGTCCTTGACCCCGTCATTGTTCAAATCGCAGGCCCTTGGCGAAGACAGGGTAGGAATCGAATCAATAAAAAACTGCCAGTTTTGGGCAGATAACATTCCGCAAATTCCTAAAGAAAAGGTGAGTAATATGGTTTTCATTTTAATTGGCCTGTTGTTCAGTCTATAAAGGTAAATAATAAAGGTTAACTATAAAAGATGTCTTTTTGCAGACGTACAATTAAGTATTATCTTTGCCTTCAATTTGGCTCCGTGGCGCAACTGTCCCTATTGGGTATTTCAGTTGCTCACTCGCCAAAAATGGCTCCGTGGCGCAACTGTCCCTGTTGGGTATTTCAGTTGCTCACATGCCAAAATTGGCTCCGTGGCGCAACTGTATAGCGCATCAGATTTCGGCTCTGAGGGTTGCAGGTTAGAATCCTGCCGGGGTCACAAAAGGAAACCCTGATGGTTACATCATGGTTTTGTGTTTTGTATTGTGTCGACAATTCATTGGCGTAAACAAATAAAAACACAAAACAGAGTCTTGTGAAACAAGGCTCGGGTTTCTATGCTTGGTATGAACCAATCCAACGGAACACGCGGTAGCGTAATCCTGAGCGACTATCAACAAAAAACAAACTCCCGCGTGCCTTCGATACGTCCATCGGCCTACTCAGTCGACGCGGAAAGGGGTTTTAGCTTGTTATGTAACTCCCAACGCGGAACACGCGGTAGCGTAATCCTACCGGGGTCACAAAAAAGGATATCATTGGGTATCCTTTTGATTTTTTAAGCTACAAGTTGGTAACTGAATCCACGACGAGAAAAACAGTGCCTCAAAGCACAAAAAGCCAGAGCAACCATTGGTAAACATATTAAAAATTTAGTTGGGCGAAAAAGATAACGACAGATTTGAAGAATGGATAAAACTCTAGTATCCTCATTGATTTCGAATTTATGTGATGTTGGGTTAAGAGGACTATTCAAACCGCTTGAAATTTGTAAAAGAAAAAACATGACGGATTTATCGCTGTGACTACGGTTTAAAAGGGGCACCAAAACATGGACGATAATCTACTTGAGGATTAAGGGATTTGTCGTGTATAAGAAATTATCTTAACCCCTTTAATACACCTAAAGCTTGTGATCCAAACCATAGAATAACTGCGATTTTAACACCCAGCAAGGTTTCTACCCCCCAAGCCCAATACAGGATCAATGATCCAAAAAACAAAAAAGCACCCGCGCGCGCGCCCCACTTTGACCCTACACTTACGATTCCAAACCAATTTCTAGCGAACCAACTTTCTTTTTTTTCCATGGATTTTAATCTTCCTTGTCCAAATTAATCCAAATGTATAGGATGTAATTTATAAGTTCTTTTTCTGATAAAACGTTGCGGAGCGCTTCGAATAGCGCCAAGTGTTCCGCATTAACAAAGGTCAATTCAAGTGTCTCGGAATAACCGTTGGGACGAACTACTTTTCTTCTATCGCGTCCTTGGTTCCATGTCCAACCCGAATTCGGTCGCGCCACTATTCTGCCATCGGCTCCTTGTTCCCAAGTCCAACCTGAGGATGGGTAAACTACTTTGCGTCCATCTTTTCCTTGCGACCAGGTCCAATGGTAAGGCTTGGCGACTTTACGCCCATCGTTACCTTGTTCCCAAGTCCAATTGTTGGGCCGAACAACCCTTCTACCATCCCGTCCCTGTTCCCAAGTCCATCCGGAATAAGGCCGAACAGAACGCCTTCCATCGGTTCCGGCTTCATAGGTCCAGTTGCTGTAAGGTCGCGGAACCCGCCTTCCGTCGTTCCCTTTTTCGGTGCTCCAACCGCTGTATGGACGGATGATTTTTCGTCCATCTTCCCCTTGTTCAACGGACCACCCCGAAGAGGGATATGGTACTTTGCGCCCATCTTCCCCTTCGGTCCACAACCATTCGTAAGGAGCCGCTACCGTTCGGTTATCCCTTCCTGCGGTTCTTCGCCAATGGCTTGGATAGGCTACGACTCTACCATCAGCCCCTTCGAAATACGAGAAATTGAGATTAACCTGCTGAACGGTAACCAACCCCGTGTACAAATCAATTTTGACGCTAGTTTTTAGCGTGTTTTGTTCTTTGGATTTGTTTCCGGTATCAATACCAAAAATCTGTTCGGTACTTGGGATACTAGGCAACCACTGCCCGAAAACGACACTTAGATGGAAAATAAAAAGATAACGTACTGAAGCAATCAAAAGCCTGACACTAAATCACGAGGGTTTAGAACAAGGAAATTAGGGCTTTTTTTCTTCGTCAAGAATGCGTTTAGGACGGAAACGCTCGAAAATATCAATGGTAATCCAAAAGGGAACAATAAATCCCAATAGGAAAAACAATAACCAAAACGCCATTCCGAAAATTAAAAGGAATAAAACCAGTCCGTAATTGTCAAGCATAGTTTAACTTTGTATGGTACAAAATTAAGGATAAATCAATAACAAAAACAAATTCAATGGAATTTAGAATTGAAAAAGATACCATGGGGGAAGTGAAGGTTCCCGCAAGGGCTTATTGGGGAGCTCAAACAGAGCGATCACGCAACAACTTTAAAATTGGCAACGAGGGATCCATGCCAAAAGAGATTATTCACGCATTTGCTTATTTGAAAAAAGCAGCGGCTCATGCGAACCATCAACTAGGAGTGCTCATCATCGAGAAGCGGGATTTAATTTCGGCAGTATGCGATGAGATATTAACCGGAATGCACGATAATGAGTTTCCTTTGGTGATTTGGCAAACAGGATCAGGGACCCAGTCCAATATGAATTGCAACGAGGTGATTGCCAATCGCGGCCATGTGTTAAGCGGAGGAAGTTTATTCGATGAGCAGAAAGCCTTGAATCCTAACGACGACGTGAATAAATCTCAATCTTCAAACGATACGTTTCCCACGGCCATGCACATCGCGGCCTACCATCAAACGGTCGACATAACTTTGCCCGGCTTAACCCATTTGAGAGAGGTGCTTCATCGAAAGGCCGTCGATTTTAAGGACATCGTTAAAACCGGAAGAACGCATTTTATGGACGCAACACCCCTGACCTTGGGCCAAGAATTCAGCGGTTACGTTGCCCAAATTGATGCTTCGATTCGTTGCATTAAAAACGCCTTAGAGGCGGTAACGGAGCTCGCCCTCGGAGGCACAGCTGTAGGTACGGGATTGAACACTCCCAAAGGTTATGATGTGTTGGTGGCTCAAAAGATCGCCGATTTTACCGGCCATCCCTTTGTGACGGCAGCCAATAAATTTGAGGCATTGGCAGCGCATGACGCCATGGTAGAACTCTCTGGCGCATTGAAAAGAGCAGCGGTGGCCTTGATGAAAATAGCGAACGATATTCGAATGTTGTCCTCGGGTCCGCGTTGTGGCATTAGCGAAATTATTATTCCGGATAACGAACCCGGGTCGTCGATCATGCCTGGGAAGGTGAATCCAACGCAGCCGGAGGCATTGACCATGGTATGTGCTCAAGTAATGGGCAACGATGTGACGGTTTCCATTGGAGGCTCTAACGGCCATTTTGAATTAAACGTTTTTAAACCGGTAATTGCGTCCAATGTTTTAGAATCCGCAAGGCTGTTGGGAGACGCATGCGTTTCTTTTGCGGACAAATGTGCTCAAGGCATTGAACCCAATTTGCCGGAAATTAAAAAACACCTCAATAATTCTTTGATGCTCGTTACCGCCTTGAACACGAAAATAGGGTATTATAAGGCGGCAGAAATTGCGAAATATGCGCATAAAAACGGCACCACGTTGAAAGAAGCCGCGGTGCATTTGGGACACGTTACCTCAGAAGAATACGACCTTTATGTCGTCCCGTCAAAAATGATTGGGTCCATGGATTGAAAACCCTTGGAGAAATTGTAATTTTGCACAACAAAATAATTTAAAATGACGAAAATCAAGGTAAATAACCCGGTGGTTGAGCTCGACGGGGATGAAATGACAAGAATCATATGGAAATTCATCAAGGAAAAACTCATTCTTTCCTACTTGGACCTTGAGATAAAGTACTTTGATTTAGGTATTGAAAAGCGCGACGAGACCAATGACCAAATTACCGTTGATGCCGCGGAAGCTATCAAGAAGTATCAGGTAGGCATCAAATGCGCCACGATTACACCGGATGAGGCCAGGGTTAAAGAATTTAACTTAAAATCCATGTGGAAATCGCCTAACGGTACGATTCGAAACATTTTAGATGGCACCGTTTTCCGGGAGCCCATTGTTATGAGCAACGTGCCTCGACTTGTGACCAATTGGACCGCACCCATTATTGTTGGACGTCATGCTTTTGGAGATCAGTATCGAGCAACCGATGCGGTTTTTAAAGGCAAAGGTAAACTAACCATGACGTTCACTCCGGAAGACGGGGGTGAGGTGCAACAATTTGAAGTCTATAATTTCAAAAGCGACGGTGTTGGAATGGCAATGTACAATACCGATGACTCAATTCGCGGTTTCGCACGCAGTTGTTTTAACGTTGCATTATCAAAAGGTTGGCCCTTATACCTTTCAACGAAAAACACCATATTAAAAAAGTATGATGGTCGCTTCAAAGACATTTTTGAAGAAATTTTCCAAGCAGAATTTAAACAAGCGTTCGACGAGAAAGGCATCGTTTATGAGCATCGACTGATTGATGACATGGTCGCCTCCTCCTTGAAGTGGAGTGGAAAGTTTGTTTGGGCTTGTAAAAATTACGACGGTGACGTTCAGTCGGATTCCGTGGCGCAAGGTTTTGGGTCTTTGGGATTAATGACTTCTGTTCTGGTAACGCCTGACGGCAAAATCATGGAGGCTGAGGCGGCTCACGGCACCGTTACTCGGCACTTTCGGGACCACCAGGCAGGCAAAAAAACGTCAACCAATCCAATTGCTTCGATTTTTGCATGGACAAGGGGCCTTGCCTTCCGCGGGAAATTGGACGGAAATCAGGAACTCATCGATTTCTGCCAAGCACTTGAGCAAGTGTGCGTTGAAACGGTTGAGTCGGGAGTCATGACCAAAGACCTTGCGGTTTGTGTTCATGGAAAGGACGTGAAACATGGAGAGCATTTTGTCTACACGGAAGAGTTCTTGAATGCCATAGACGCGAACTTGTCGAAAAAACTACAACGTTGATTTAATATTTAATCATGCGGATATTTTCATGGTTACCGGTTGTTGCACTGTTAGTTACTGCTTGTAAAAGCATTGAGCCCACGGTTCCTCAAAATTCGGTCAAACCGATACCCCCTTTAGTTCCAGAGGTTTCCAATGTTTCCATTCCCATTGAAATAGACCTAAAAACCTACCTTAACGACGCTGAAAAATCCCTTCCAAAATCTTTTTCGGGTAAAAATGAACAGTGCGAAGGATTAAGCACTTCTTATTATTTCACGCGTGAAAAAATTAATTTTAAGGGAAGCGGAAATGCCATGTCCTATTCGGTTAATGGAGCTCTTAAATTGAAGTTGAACTACTGTCCAAAATGTCAATATCTTCTGGATGAAAAAGGGAGCTGTGTGATTCCAAGGGTTTATTTAAGTTGCGGCGACGATGAACCGATGCGAAGGTTTACCCTGGACTATTCAACCAGCATAAAAGTGGGTTCGGATTATACCTTTAATACTTCTACATCGCTGAAAAAGTTCCAGCTGTTGGATCCTTGCCAAATGACCATTGCGAATATCGACGTGACATCCGACGTTGAAAAAGAAATTAAAAAACAGTTGGTCGGGTTACAATCAGAAATCGATAAGCAATTCAAAGCAATTGACATTAAATCATCCGCAAAAGAAGCGTGGGATTTGTTGCAGGACCCTAATTTAGTGCCTGGATACGGTTATTTAAACTTGAATCCGTCTTCTTTGGCATTGAGCGATATTAAATTGGTTGACAAAAAGGCTACCTTAGGACTCAGCATCGATATTTCTCCTTCGTTCACGACTGAAAAACCCGTCGTTAACAAGTTGTCCTTACCTGTTTTGGGAAGCTCCACAAAGTCTTCCGGTTTAAACTTTGGCTTAGATGTCGTCTTATCGTATGACTCACTCACAAGTTTTGTGCGGCAATCCTTTGTTGGTCAAATCTTTGAAGTGAAGCGAAAAAAAATAAAGGTGGATGATATTCAAGTGTCCGGATCAAAGGACAATAGAATTGTATTGAAAACGACCATTTCCGGATCCAAAAAGGGGACTATATATTTATTGGCACAGCCCGTTTTAAACGATTCATTGAAGCGCATGGAGCTGAGGAACGTGGATTTTGATGTTGAAACCAAGAGTTTATTGATGAAGTCCGCGAAATGGTTTTTCAATTCGAAGATTATTGATTTAATTGAGAAGAATGGGAATTTCGATTATACATCAATGGTCGAGGACATGAAAACCGAAGTAAATAATTCCCTTAACCAGGAAATTAGTAAAGGCGTAAAAATGAACGGGGCGATTAATTCCTTTGAATTAAAACAGCTGTATTATACCACGTCGCATTTGGTGTTACGCGCACGCTTGAGCGGGAATTTGAAACTTATTCTTGAATAGTCCGTTCTAATCTCCAAAACCAGGAGATGATTAAATGGTTTACGGTACTTTATTTTTGCTGTGTGGCCCTGTTTTGGTGCAATGCGCAGTCCGACTACACGAAATGCGATGGAAATATTGATATCAACCCCAATGTTACCTACGATCTTTCGTTTAAAGGTAAAAAAGGTAAAGACAAGAGCGGTATAAATTACTATTGTAATTTACCGTTATCAAGTAACAATTTCATTTACTTGCATTATTTTCCGTTAAACGACGGACAAATTTCTCTCAATTACTTCCATAATGAAGATTCATTGGTAATGTTTTTATTTGAGGTTCCTCCTACCTACGATTGCAGTTCAATTGCCAATAAGAAGGCGAAATTAGTTGCTTGTGAATTCAGGAGTTCACATGACACGACAGCAAAATCATACCAAGTTTATGGAAAAAGAAACTATTATTTAGTGTTACACCGAGACCCGGATAAAAACGCCTCGGTATCGTTTCGTTTGAATTATGCTGCGGTAAATGCAGAAGGTAAAAGCATTAAGGATTCCCTTATGTTGAATATGGTTGGCAGCTTCGATTTGCCTGTATACGAAATTCATGTGCGCAATTCGTTAACACGAGAACCTGTTGTATCTAAAATTGTTATTCTCTCCTCAAGTTTATTGGACGGAACGTATCGTGGTTCTGAAGTATTGTTAAACAATCAAAAGAAACTCAACGCAACGCTACAATTGACGGCTGAGGGCTATTATCCTAAGGACATTACGCAGCATACTATATCGGCTACTGGACAGATAGACACCTTTCTATTAACACCGATTACCCACGGTTCAATCACCAAGTTGGATGATATATTTTTTATGGGTGGTCTTGCCATTATATTGGATGAGTCTTTACCTCGCCTCAAGAAATTAAGGGATTTCTTAGTCCTCAATGAAAGTGTGTCAATCGAAATTCAAGGGCATGTTAACGATGATGGCTCCAACTCCATTAGTTCGAAGAGGTTATCGAAAAAGCGCGCCAAAAAAATCATGGAGTATTTAATTAATAGTGGTGTGAGTTCTAGCAGGCTTTCAGCGGTTGGCATGGGGAATACTCAACCCGTTTTTGCAAATCCTGAAACGGATGAGCAAAAAGAAGCGAACCGAAGGGTGGAAATAAAGATTAAATAACTACGCGTAGAACGGAGCAATCATCCAATAAACAATCACGCCAGTTACAGCAACATAAAGCCAAATAGGAAAGGCGTATTTCACCAATTTCTTGTGGCGATCAAAATTACCTGCCCATGCTTCAAGATATGCGAATAGAACGAGTGGAATCACCGCCATGCTAAGCAAAATGTGGGAAACAAGAAGCACAAAGTAAATCCATCGGAAATTTCCCGCAACCAACAATTCTGATTCGGATAGTAAGCCGTCTTTATTGGAGTCTCCATAATAGGTGGGGTCAGAGGTTAAATGGTACGCAACATAACACCCCAAAAAAAGAATGGACAACAACAAGGCAAACCGTACCAGTTGACGATGCAATGCAATGTTATTCTTTTTCACCGCCCATAATGCACCAATCAAGCAAACCGCCGTAATGGCATTGAAACTGGCATAAAGTGGGGGTAAAAAATCAAGATTTCCGGGGATTCTGATGCGGAAAAGCGCTCCTACCACAATGGGAATGAGAACAGATACAGCAATAATGATCTTTTTATAAATCGGTTTTTTTTCGGGTGGTAAGATATTCATGGTACAGCATGTTTAGTTCTTTAACCATTCTAAGGTATTCTTGTTCATTTACGGTCATGTCTAAGTTGGTAACGGCATAGACCCCCCTCACATATCCTTTTGCATCAACCAAGGTAAACGCCCCTGAGTGAGCATAACCACCCGCCGACAAGGAGTTTTTCCCGGCGAAAACCATGAAGTGTTCAATTCCCAGACGGTGGGTTTCCGTTTCGTTGCCCGTTAATAAATCCCAATTTTCTTTCGGCAATTTATGAAAGTTTCGGTATTGTTTTAAGACGTGAGGCCGGTCGTTGCCTGGGTCAATGGAAAAGGATAACAACTGAAGGTCTTTTTTCAGGTCCGACGAGATTTCTCGATGTAATCGGAGTAATTGCTTGTTCATGATGGGGCAAACAGTCGGGCAAGAAGTAAAAAAGAACTCTACCAACCACATTTTACCTTGATAGTTTTGGTTACTTACCTTTATCGAATCTTGGTTAAGATAGGAGAATTGAGGAATTTTATGGTATACCGTATCGTTGCCGGTTTTCGAATAAACCACATCGTATTGCCCCAAGTACGGTAATTTGGGGGTTGTTGGATTGCACCCTAACAGAACGATGAAACTTAGGCTAATGAGCAGCGCGTTCTTTATCATATTGTTTTAATAGCAAGGCCAAACTTTCTTTCATCCTACGAACGAGTCCTTCTTGGTTGCCTTTTAGCACCATTCTCAGTTGATTTGTTTTATCAACCAGTAAGATTAATTCTTGAAATGCTTGTCCCCCGTAATATGTTTCCCCAACTTGCAGGAGGTTCTGTCCATTTCGAGAAATGTTATAAAGTTCTTTTGCGTCGCCTTGTGCAAGAATCCAAAGGTCCGGTTGATAACCTTCAACTTGACTGGATAGGGTTTCTTGTAAATCTTGTATGTTTGAAGCGGGATTGCCTTTGCCGTCTGTTACAAAAGATATAATACGAACTTTCTTGAGTTGTTTATGGCTGTTTTTTCGGAGGTGCTGGTAGAGTATTTGATTGACGTGCCAAAAAGATACAGCACATTCGTAGGGACAGGACTTTTGTAAGGTGGTTATAAGAATGACTTCATCCTTGAATTCTTTAGAGGATCTTTTCTTTCCGCTCGCATCCGTAAATTCATAGGAAGGAAGTTTAGCAAGAACGTCAAGGTTTTTAAAATTATGACTGCACCCTCTCGTAGCAATAAAAACCAAGAATGCTGCTGGGCCGAATACCAACAGAAAGCCAAGGATGTTCCGTTGCTTTCTGAAAAAGGACATGTTTAGGAGAAATAAGATAACACACCTTTAATATAAACGGCTTCCCACAAGGCGATAAAAATCAAATAAAGAATAAAGATGAAATAAGGCACCAATATAACATAACGCAACCATGGCCGCTCATCTCCTAAGTGCATAAAAACAATAACAATGTAGCCTGCTTTCAAGAGGGTAAGAACAACAAAGGCCCACTTGACTAAAGGCCAAATCGAGGCATCTTGTTTAATTACTGCCCCTAGAAAAACCTCCAAAACGGTAATAGCCGTTAGTAAAATCGTAACAAAATAGATTTTCTTACGGATTACTTTACCTTTATCTTCGTCGTGGTGCGCGTGCAATGAATATTCGATGAGATCATCTCTTTCCATGAGAATAAATTTTTAGATTAAAAATCAGATTAAGTAAAAGAAGGTAAACACAAATACCCAAACTAAATCTACAAAGTGCCAGTACAATCCGGTTTTTTCTACCATTTCATAATGACCTCTTTTGTGGTAAGTTCCCGCAACAACGCCCAAACAAATGATGATGTTGATAACTACGCCAGAGAATACGTGAAATCCGTGAAATCCCGTAATGAAGAAAAAGAACTGAGCATATTGTTGAGGGCCGTACTCATTTTGTTTTAGGTTGGCGCCGTAAATCACTCGGTTCGATTCTCCAGAATACAAGGCACCATAATAGAGGTCATGTGCCTGTTTACCTGTAATCATCCGGTGTTCTTTGTCTGACTTATAGCGGCTTCCGCTTTTCTTAATAATTAAGGTTAAATCGTGATCTTTGGCTTTGTTGATTTTTGCTTTGGAACCATCGTGCAGCGTAATTATTTCATTTTCAATGTGCCCAGCTGCTGCCGCATGTTGGAACGTGTGCATTAAATCTTCTTTTATAACTTCTCCTTTTTTATGATGACGTCCAGCAACCGTTACGGTAAAGTTTTCAATTTCTCCAAAATGTCCTTTAACAATGGCCACAGAACCATCGGACAGTTCCACTTTACCAAATTCAGATCCGTGAATAAAATGGTACCATTCCCAAGCCTGAGAACCCACAAAGAAAAAGCCCCCAATGATCGTGGCAATCATCCATTTTATCACCCCTTTTTTGTCCATTCGATGGCCGGCTTCCACCGCTAAAACCATGGTGACAGAAGAAACGATGAGAATGAAGGTCATCAAGGCCACGTACAATAGCGGGTATCCGTGACCCAAAAAAGGCAAGGAATTAAACGTTTCCTCACCAATGGGCCAAGCTTCAAGGCAATCATGACGCGTAAAGCCGTAGGCAACTAACAGTCCACCAAACGTCAATGCATCTGAAATCAAGAAAAACCACATCATCATTTTACCATAACTCACTTGGAAAGGAGATTCTTTTCCCCCCCAAAGCGCTTTCTGATCAAGTTGTACCGAATGACCGCCCATTTTCTCTAATTTTTTTGCAAGTTTAATGAATAAAATTGAAAAAGAGGAATAAATACAACCACAAAAGGCCTAAAAAATGCCAGAACATTCCTGAAAGCCTCAAGGACAAGGTGTTTTCTTGGGAATAGCGGTTGGTAAGAGCATTTTTAAGGGTAAACATCAAGTAAATCAAGGCACCAATGATGTGAAGAAGATGGGCAAAGGTGATGACATAGAGGAAAGCACTTGAGTTGTCGGAAGTTTCTTTAGCCCGAAGCTGGGCAGTTTCACTTAATCGCTGTCCCTTCGACCAAAACCCACCGTCTTTATACTCCAATTTGTTTCCTTTTAAGTAAACGTCAAAATCTTTTCCAATCGACCCTTTGATCATGAAATGCCCACGACCAAGGGTTACATTCATCGCCATTTTACAGAGACGTATTTCGTCCAAATGGGTTAAGGGAGTTGAGTCGTTTTTATACAGCCCACCGCTTTTAATCATCAGGGGCAATTGATTATAATACAAGGTATATTTTTTGCTGGGGAAGGCCTTCAAACGCTCACTCTGTTGTGCGAAAATCACCTGTTCTGGAATGGCATAATGTTTCATGTACTGTTGAAATTCTTCCATTTCTTTTTGAGAAAGCTTGGTGCCTTGACAGTAAAAATCGTTGCCATCAACCGTGATTGGCTGGTGGTTTCTGTACACCATTAAGGTGTCCCCATAACGGCCGTCGTTGACTAAAATCTCAGGATAAGACCAGTACATCGATGGATTGTAAATCCCTCGATCTACCAATTGCCGATATCCTTTGAACTGAAAAACCACAAAGAGAACGCCCAAAGCAAAGGTTACAACCATTAGAATTTTCATGCTAGCAACGGCTCCTTTTTTGAGTTGATGAACGGCCATCAAGAACGTGGCCGAACTCAAAGCAATAACCAAGGTGCTTAAATAAAAACCGGAAGGCATCGGATATCTCAACCAAAACCCGCCCCCCATACTTACATAATAGGCGGAAGTTAGTCCTGCAAAAAACATTACAATGGCAAAAATTCCCACGTAAACCAGGTTCTTTTTCATTTTTTCTTTAACCTCGGGGGCTAATTGATTCGAATAATCCATGACGTTAGCGTTTAAATTATATAACCTTAGTAAAAACATAGGTGAATTGAATCACCGGCAAATAAACAAACGAAGCGAACATTAGTTTTTTGGCCGATGAATCATCGCACAAATTATAAAGCCGAAACGATTTAAAGTAAAACCAAACCCCCAATGCGCCAACGATGATCAGTGAATAAATATTGGTAAGGTTTAAGAGCCATGGTATTAGGCTAATCGGAATTAGGAAGGCAGAGTAGAGGGAAATGAGCAACGCCGTTTGCTTTGACTTTCCCGACCGAGAGGGCAATAAAAAATAACCCGCCCGTAGATAGTCGTCGTGCATGGCCCAAGCAATCGCCCAAAAATGAGGAAATTGCCACATGAATTGTACAAAAAACAACAGGCCTGGAATAAATCCGAAAGAACCGGTTTGAGCAATGGCGCCCAACATGGGCGGTATAGCTCCCGGAAATGCTCCGACAAAAACGGCCCAAGGAGTTCTGCTTTTCAAAGGAGTGTAAACGAATGAATAGGAAATGAATGCCCCAAGGCCCAATAAAAAGCTAGCGGTGTTAATGCTGAGCAGAAAATATGATCCAACCAATAAGAACACAATGCACAACACAACCGCATTCACCACAGATATTTCTTGAGTCACCAAAGGGCGGTTTTGAGTTCGCTTCATCAGGGAGTCTTCCTCTCTCTCCAAGATCTGGTTGGTTCCGTTCGATGCTGCGGTAACAAAAAAACCACCTAAACACAGCTTCAACACAACAAATAGGTCGCTACCTCCCATGAAAAGATATCCCGATAATGCGGAAATAATCACCAAAAACGACAGGCGGAACTTAGTGAAAAGGAGATATGGTTTGAGATGTTTCAAGAAAGCAACGATACTTGCCGCAAAAATACGAAATAAAACAGCGAATTGCATCATGAACATTCTCGATGAAAAGGTGTTTTAACCATTTATTCCTTAACTTTGTGTATAATGAATAGCAGTTACAGGGCCGGCCCCAATTTATCCCAAATAAATACCCCAGAGGATTTAAGAAAAATCTTCAAACCCGAAGAATTAGTTCATGTTTCTTCTGAGTTGAGGCAATACATTGTGGATGTTATTTCTGAAATCGGCAACAGCCATTTTGGTGCGAGTTTGGGGGTAGTTGAATTAACCGTTGCCTTGCATTATGTTTTTAATACGCCAGAGGACCAATTGGTTTGGGATGTGGGTCACCAAGCCTATGGCCATAAAATACTCACCGGAAGAAGGGAAAAGTTCCATACCAACCGATTGAAAGGCGGAATTTCGGGGTTTCCAAAAAGATCGGAAAGCGAATACGACACCTTTGGAGTAGGACATTCTTCCACCTCCATATCTGCGGCATTAGGCATGGCCGTGGCAAACCGACACTTGGGGAATAAAGATCGTCACCACATTGCCGTTATTGGCGATGGAGCGATGACAGCGGGATTGGCTTTTGAAGGGCTGAATCACGGAGGGTTTGAAAAAGACGCGAACCTCTTGGTGGTTTTGAATGACAACTGCATGTCCATCGATCCGAACGTGGGCGCTTTAAAGGAATACTTAACCGACATCACCACATCGCATACGTACAACAAAGTGAAAGAGGAAGTTTGGAATTGGTTGGGCGTGATTTCGAAGTTTGGTCCGGACGCGCAGAAAATCGCCTCCAAAGTTTCGACGGCGTTAAAAGGCTCATTGTTAAAACAATCTAACCTTTTCGAAGCCTTGAATTTCAGGTATTTTGGCCCGGTGGACGGTCACGATGTGGAAGGATTGGTGAAAGTGTTGGAGGATCTGAAGGATATTCCTGGACCTAAAATTTTGCATTGTTTGACGAAAAAAGGTGCGGGTTACAAGTTTTCAGAAGAAGGCAACCCTACCAAGTGGCATGCCCCAGGTATTTTTAACAAAGACACCGGAGAAATCGTAAAGGTGGTGCCAATAGGACCCCAAACCCCGAAATATCAAGACGTGTTTGGCCATACTATTGTAGAATTGGCAGAGAAAAACCCTAAAATTATGGGGGTAACCCCGGCGATGCCAAGCGGGTGCTCATTGAATATTATGATGAACGCAATGCCGAGTCGTGCTTTTGATGTTGGAATTGCTGAGCAACATGCGGTGACGTTTAGCGCGGGATTAGCAACCCAAGGGTTGGTTCCTTTTTGCAACATTTATTCCTCGTTCATGCAGCGCGCCTTCGACCAAGTTTTACACGATGTAGCCCTTCAAAATTTGAACGTGGTATTCTGCCTCGACCGAGGAGGACTGGTTGGAGCAGACGGAGCAACCCATCACGGTGCTTACGATTTATCCTACATGAGATGCATTCCAAACATGGTGGTATCGGCCCCTATGAATGAGCAAGAACTGCGCAATTTAATGTATACGGCTCAATTGGAGAATCAAGGGCCATTTTCCATTCGTTATCCGAGAGGAAATGGTGTAATGACCGATTGGAAAACCCCGTTAGAAGAAATCCCAGTTGGCAAAGGCCGAAAAGTTTCTTCCGGCGAAGGTGTTGCGATTTTGACGATCGGTCATCCCGGGAATTTTGCGCTAAAAGCCATTGAGTTGTTAGCAAAACAAGGATTAAAACCAGCCCACTATGACATGCGATTTGTGAAGCCTATCGATGAGACGCTGTTGCATGAAGTATTTGCAAAATTTGACAAAGTCATTACGGTTGAAGACGGATGCCTGATGGGCGGGTTCGGGTCTGCGGTCTTGGAATTTATGGCAGATCGAGGGTATAAGGCTGAAGTGGTGCGTCTAGGTATTCCGGACGAGTACATTCATCATGGAACTCAAGAAGAATTATGGGCGGAATGTGGCTTTGATGCTGAGGCCATTGCTGCGGCAGTCGAAAAAACACTTTTGGTTAAGAGTACAAAAAGCGTCTCTGGTCAGGTAGGTTAATCGAATTATGTTGTATTTTGGTCAAAATTTTGACCATGAAAAAAACCAATTTTAGCGCTTTCGGAGCGTTAATCATTATTTTCTTTTTCTGGGGTTTTGTCGCCTCAAGCAACGATATTTTGATCCCTGTCTTCAAAAGCGCTCTGAATTTAAAACAGGAAAAAGCACAGCTGATATCCGTCGCTTTTTACATTGCTTATACGGTAGGCTCTTTACTGTATTTTCTTTTATCAGCTCTGTTAAAAAAAGATTTACTTAAAATTTTAGGCTACAGAAACGGTTTGGCAATCGGTTTAATCATTTCGGCTTTGGGAACTCTTCTGTTCATTCCCGCTGCAGACAATGCTTCTTTCAGTTTGTTGCTCGCAGGTTTATTTACCGTTGGAATTGGTTTTGCTTTACAGCAAATTGCTGCGAATCCATTGGCCATAAATATGGGCGACCCGTCAACCGGAAATTTGCGCTTGAGTTTGGCTGGTGGAATCAACAACGTTGGAACCACCATCGGACCCGTTTTGGTTTCTTTTGCCATTTTTGGTGCTGCAGGAAGTGGCAATACATCGTTGGAACTTTCTGCGGTAAAAGTGCCCTATTTGGTTTTAGGGGCAGCTTTTTTAGCAGCAGCAGTTTTTTTTAAATGGTCCAAAGTACCCGACCAAATTTCTGACGACAGTGATACATCCGCCCAAGTTTCCGTTTTAGAAGTGGTAAAGAAACCTCAAGTCCTTCTCGCAATGATCGCGATTTTTGTTTACGTTGGGGTAGAAGTTGCCACGGCCAGTAATTTGCCTGAGTTTATGAAGCAGAAACTTGGCACGAACGAAAGTGAAATTGCACCTTTTGTATCCTTATTTTGGGCAAGCTTGATGATAGGTCGTTGGTCTTCAGCCGCTGGAGCCTTTGGTGTTTCGAACGAGTTAAAGCAAAAATTGAGTTTGCTGCTTCCTTTCATCGCATTCGCGATTTTTATGCTGGTAAACTACATTGCAGGACACAACGTTCAGTTGTTTTATCCCTATTTGTTTTTGGTGTTAGTTTTAATGCTTGCCGATGCATTTACTGGGGGAAATCCCGTTCGGCAACTGGTGGTTTATTCCATTTTAGGGGCCCTATCCCTGGTCGTAGGAATTTTCGCGAGTGGAATGGTAAGCGTTTTTGCATTCATTGCTGTGGGGCTTTTTTGTTCCACCCTCTGGCCTTGCATTTTTACGCTGGGGATTGCTGGGCTCAACGAAAAAACCAATATGGCATCCAGTTTAATGATCATGATGATCATGGGGGGGGGATTTATTTCTCAATGGCAAGCTTCGTTGGGGAATTTTTCCGCCGTAGGCATTCAGGGCTCGTATTGGCTTGGCGTTTTTTGCTTTGCTTATCTTGCGTTTTTTGCTGTAACCGTTAGTAGAATGTTGAAAAAACAAGGCATTAACGAGGTCGCTCCCTCGGATACGCCACATTAAAAACGAGGCATGTACAAAATTGAATTTTCCGATTTTTTTTCGTCCGCTTTTTCAGTTGACTGTTTAATTTTTGGTTTTACAGAGGGCAAAATCAAAACGCTTTTGATAAAGAGATCCATCGAGCCCTACAAAGATTATTGGGCAATTCCAGGTGATTTGGTTTATCCTGATGAAGATTTACCGCTGGCCGCCGAACGCATTCTGCGCGAATTAACCGGCTTAACGAATGTGCAAATGCACCAAGCCCATACCTTTGGCAGCCCCTCTCGGCACCCGCAAGGCCGAGTAATCACCATTGCATATTACGCCTTAGTACGGATTGAAGAATTATCCATAAAAGCATCCTCATGGGCGGATGAAGTGCGTTGGGAGCCTGTGCTAGAAGTCGGTGATTTAGCGTTTGACCACAATGAAATTCTAGAGGCCACCTTTGATCGGCTTAACAAACAACTTTCCATTGAGCCCATTTGCTTTGAGTTGTTGCCTGAGAAGTTTACTCTAAACGAATTTCAACAGTTGTTCGAGTATTCCAAAGGCATTCCGTTCGATAAGGCCAATTTCAGAAAAAAAATTAAAGGCATCCCTTTAGTCAAACATACGGAGAAACAAACGAATGTAAAACACCGCCCCGCCAACCTTTTTTCCTTTAATACTTGTAAGGAACTGGACCGCCTTGAAGAGAATGAATGGGCTTTTAAAATGTAAGCACCATAGATATTGTAATAAATACAATAATATAATTATATTTACCTCATTCAATTGGTTTAAAATTAATTGAACGGTTAATTTTTACTTAGATCGCAGGGAGGCAACTCCCTGCAAAGTAACTTAAACGAATGCAATGAAACCATTATTTATACTGCTCAGCTTATCGCTAACTTTTTTTTCAATGGCCCAGAACAGGACCGTTACGGGAAAAATAATAAACGACGCCAATGAACCGTTAGGATTCGCTAAAATCACGTCCAAATCCCCGAAGGGAAACGCACTCTCCCAAGCCGACGGAACCTTCAGTATGGTATTAAAGGACACCTCCTCCGCAAAAGTATCGATTACCTTTTACGGATATGAACCACAAGAATTGACCATCGGTCCGGGTTCGCAAGAGCTGAATGTTGTCATGAAGCCGGCGTTTTCTGAAAAGAATGAAATCACCGTTATTGGCTATGGAGAAGCAAAAAACAAAACACTTACCGGCGCCACATCCAAGGTAGATGGGGAGGACATTGAAAAGATGAACATGTCGCGAATGGACCAAGCCTTACAAGGTCAAATGGCAGGAGTCAACATCTCAACAAACTCAGGGTCTCCGGGAGGAAGTGCGAATATTCGCATTCGCGGCTTAGGAACTTTTGGCGACAACGACCCCTTGATTTTAGTGGACGGCATTGTTTACGATTCCCAGGGATTGAATGCCTTAAATCCTTCTGACATTAAATCCATCACCGTCTTAAAAGATGCGATGGCCGGTATTTATGGAGTCCGTGCGGCCAACGGGGTTGTGTTAATCGAAACGAAGAACGGTGCAATTAACCGTAAACCAACCATTGAATACAACGGTTATTTTGGCTTGCAAGAAACCTCTAAAAAACTCGACCTTCTCCGTGCTGACGAATATGCGGTCATTAAAAATGAAATGTTTGCAATGGGAGGTCAGGCAATGCCATTTAACAATGTTAATGTCGGTAAAGGTACGGATTGGCAAGACCAGGTATTTACACGTTCACCAGTACAAAGCCATAACATTTCGTTGAACGGGGGAACTTTGGCAACCCGTTATTCCATTGGTTTAGGTTATTTCAACCAAGACGGAATTGTAGGTGGCGCAAAATCACACTTTGACAGGTACAATGCAAGGTTGAATTTTTCAACCGATTTATCCGATAAGTTAAAATTGAATTCGGTCCTGTTATTTTCCTCAGAAGGCCGAAACACGTTGCCAGAAAACGGAATCGGTTCGGTTTTGTACAACGCGATTAATGCTTTTCCAACGGAGCCGGTCATCTCCCCCATGGGCAATTACTCCTACATGGAAGAAGTAAGCGACATCATCAACCCCGTTGCCCAAATCATGAATACTTACAATTGGAACAAAGCACAGAAATTTGTCGGAAAGGAAGAATTTATATTCAAACCCCTCTCCTTTTTAACGTTTACGAATCGATTTAATTACAATGTGGCTTTGGTTGATTCAAAGGTCTTTTCGCCGCTGGTTTGGTACGGAGACGGTAAATATGCCAACACGGCTTTAAATGCTCAACTGGTGTCTCCTACGGTTGAGCTGGCAACCGGTGTTGAAATAGATCGGGGAGCGGCTGTTTATGAGGAACGAAATACCTACACCGATTTATCCTATGAGGGATTTGTGAATTACGATCAAGTTTTTGCAAAAGATCATCAAGTAAAGGCTACAGCTGGTGTTACTATTTTCCAACGTGAGGGTAATTCGTTGAATGGAGTAGCTTATGGTATACCGAATAACGACGTAAATTATGCCGATATTTCAGCCAACTCTACGCAAGGTGGATTTTTAAACAATACTGGTTCTTGGGAGTTTACCGAGCGTTTGGTCTCAGCATTTATGAGGGCGGAATATGCGTTCAAAGAAAAATACCTTGTTTCGGCCGTTGTTCGACGTGACGGTTCAAGCAAGTTTGGACCGAATAGCCGTTTTGGGACCTTCCCGTCCTTCTCTGCGGGATGGTTGATTTCGGAAGAATCGTTTTTTAAATTCAAACCCATCGACTTATGTAAATTGCGGGTGAGTTACGGAATATCAGGTAATGATCAAATTCCGAATTTTGCGTACCGTGCGCTCCTGAACGGTGAAGGGGTCTATGTTTTTGATGACGTAATTACCCAGGGAGTAGCTATTGGACGTCCAGCTAATCCGGATTTAAAATGGGAAACAACCCGTCAATTGAACATTGGTCTTGACTTATCGTTTTGGAAAAAACTTTCCTTTTCTACCAATTATTTTATTAAAAACACCTACGATTTATTGTTTCAACCCGACGTTTCTGCGTTGATGGGGTCTTACGGTCCAGGTGGATACCCGCCGGTGATTAATGCGGGTAATGTTTCGAACAAAGGCTGGGAAATCGAGTTAGGGTATCGGTCTGATAGGACCAAAAAGTTCTTGTACGAAGCTAATTGGAACTTTACGGCGGTGAACAATCAAGTAACCGAGGTCCCGTCAGGAGTGGACTATCTTCCCGGAGCAGCGTTCAGTGTAGGCGGAGATGTAGCCACTCGCTTTCAAAAAGGGTATGAAATCGGTTATTTCTTCGGTTATCAAACGGTTGGTATATACCAAACCCAGGAAGAAATTGATAATGCGCAAGTGATACAGCAAGGGGCTAAGCCCGGGGATTTGATTTTCGCCGACATCAACGGTGATGGCATCATAAGCTTCACAGACGACAGCGATAAAACGAATTTGGGCTCAGCAATACCCGACTTCATCATGGGCTTTAACCTGTCCAGCAGCTATAAAGGGTTTGATGTATCGGCTAATTTTTTCGCTTCTGTTGGAAATGAAATCATCCGAAACTACGAGCGTCAGCAACCCTACGCGAATCAATTGAGTTACACCATCGACCGATGGGTAGGCCCCGAAAGTTCTTTTGATATTCCCCGACAGACCACCGAGACTACCCGTAACAACGTTTTTTCATCTTTTTATGTCGAAGACGGTTCTTTTCTTCGTTTGCGAAATCTGCAATTGGGCTATTCCTTTTCGAAGGATTGGTTGCGGAAAATTAAAATGGAGCAACTCCGCGTATACCTCGCGGCCAACAACCTTTTTACGCTTACTAAATACATGGGATATGATCCGGATTTAGGTTCGTCTAGCGCATTGTCGGCAGGGGTAGACTACGGAATGTACCCTCAAGCAAAAACCATAATGGTGGGTTTACAATTTAAATTTTAACACATGAAAAAACACTTGTTGATCATAGGGGGCCTGATTATTGGCCTGTTTTCGTGTAAAAAGTTCCTTACGGTTGATCCTCCCTATACCCAAGACGCGGAAAACTACTTCAAAACCCCCGAGGATTATGAGCGCGCTCTGGTTGGGGCGTATGACTTATTACAAACGTCCTTTATGTCCCTTTGGATCGGTGAAATCGCTTCAGACAACGCCATTGCTGGAGGAGAAAGCGCCAACGATTCGCAAGGCTTGCATCAAATTGATGAAATGACCCATGGGGGAATTAACAACGACTTGCGCAGCGTTTTTCGTTGGAACTATGTAGGCATTTCAAGGGCGAACTACATCTTAGAAAACAAAGATAATATTGACTTTCCCGAAAAAGCGCACATCCTTGCAGAGGCAAAATTTTTGAGAGCGTATTATTATTTTGAATTGGTGAAGTTTTTCGGCGATGTTCCGCTCGTGATTGATAAACGCCTGGGAATCGAAGAAGTAAGAACCATTGACAGGGCCCCGAAAGCGGAAGTTTACGCTCAGATCGAGAAAGACCTCATGGAAGCCTACCCTGTATTGAATGCTGTTGCCGTTCAAAAAGGAAGAGCGACCCGAGGTGCAGCCCTTGCTTTGTTGGGAAAAGCATACGTGTATCAAAACAAATGGTCGGAAGCAGCCCAAACCTTTGATGAGCTCATCAACAGCGGATTATACAGCCTTCATCCGTCCTATGCTGAATTATTCGATGTGGCACACGAGAACAATGCTGAAACCGTTTTTGATATTCAATACACAGGCCTAGAAGGAGGAGGCTACGGTTGCCTGGTTTGTTTAGAGGGAAATGCGGCTCCTGGATTTCAAGGAATCCGGCAATACAATGGACCCGTTTATGGCGACGGCAATAGCTACAACCTGCCGACGCAAGACCTCTACAATTTCTTTCCGGCCGGTGACCCAAGAAGAGGGGTAACCGTTTTGGATATTGAGGCATTCATTGCAGCACAACCCAATCCCGGGGCAATAACCTACGCTATCGGGGCGGGCGGACATACCGGTTTTTACAATAATAAATACATTAAGCGTCAAGGGGAAATCGGGTTACCCGATAATGATTTAACCAGTCCGGTAAATTACAGGGTAATTCGTTACGCTGATGTTTTATTAATGGCGGCAGAAGCCAATTACCACCTTGGTAATACGGGCCTTGCGCAAACCTATGTAAACCAAGTTCGATCGCGCGTATCCATTCCAGGTATGTCCGTCAATTCCTTGGAAAAAATTTACAACGAACGCCGCTTTGAATTGTCCGGTGAAGGGCACCGGTTTTTTGATTTAGTTAGAACGGGCAAAGCCGCCGCTGCAATTCCCGGTTTCATCGCAGGAAAGCATGATGTCTTTCCTATTCCTCAAGTTGAAATTGATTTAGCCGGAGGTCGTTGGCCCCAAAATCCAGGATATTAATTCGATACCATATGAAAAAGCTATTTATTCTCTTAGTTTTTGCAACAGCAGCAATCAGTTCGTGTAAGAAGGTACGACCGGAACTTGGCGAACCACCATCGCAGCAAGATGCAGCTTTTGTTGCGACTCCTTCCGATTCGAACGCTAATATCATTGAACTTACCGCGAACAATCAAAATTTGGTGTGTCGTTGGGATTTTGGTAATGGTATGAAAGGGGAAGGCCCCAATGTCAGCGGTATTTACCCCTATGCAGGCACGTACACCATTACCTTAACCGTTTTTAACAAAGGAGGAAGTCGTTCCTCAACCCAGCAAGTGGTTATCGCACAAACGGATCTTACCCTGTTAGACAATCCGTTCTATAACAAATTGACGGGCGGTGCCAATGGACCGGGGTATAAAACATGGGTAATTGACTCAGTTTTAAGCGGGCATTTTGGGGTTGGACCCGATCCGGAAAGTCCATTAGGAGCAACTCCCGAATGGTGGGCAGCAGGAGCCAATGAAAAGCCGGGTTGCGGTTTGTACAACGATAAATATGTTTTTCATTTAAACGCCTTTAAATTTGATATGATTACCAACGGGGATGTTTATGTACACAACTCGTTAGCCGCCAGTTTTCCGGGTTCTTTTCAAAACTTAGGAGATTTTACGGCGCCATATGCGGATCAAATGGATAAATCGTGGAACCTGGTTGAAGGCCCTGAAAACACGATTACCCTTTCGAATGGTGCGTTTATAGGATTCTACTCAGGGGTAAACACCTATAGAATTCTTGAATTAACGGATTCTACCATGTACCTTCAATACGGTCATCATGCCGGGGGATTGAATTGGTACCTTAAACTTAAAACGGAATAACCATGAAAAAAAGAATGAGCATTGTACTTTTTACCTTATTCGCTTTTGCCTCCTGCCAAAAGGATAATTATCAACCGAAGCCCATTGTTTTACCTTCTAATTTATTGGTTACATTGGAAATCAATACAGCGACGGTAAACGTTGTAGCAACGGCTGATTCTGCTAATTTTTTCATTTTTACCTTTTATGAGAACGGGGACTCCACCATGGTAGAATCGTTAACGGGAATCGCTTCCCACACCTATTCGACATCCGGCGAATATTCGGTCAAGACCGTGGCTTACACATCGGCGGAACACTTCATTACCGAAGTGGACGCTTTTGAAATTAATCTCAATTTAGGGGGCACTGGAGCACCTGCTGGAGGAGCAACGAGTCCAATGAGTTATAACGGCTACACCCTGGTTTGGAACGATGAATTTAACGGTAACGCTCTGTCTGCGGATTGGGTGCACGAAACAGGGAATGGCAATTGGGGTTGGGGCAATAATGAACTTCAGTATTATACCAGCCAAAACACTACGGTATCTGGTGGTGTTCTTCAAATCACCGCTAAACAAGAAGCAATGGGAGGACAGAATTACACCTCAAGCCGCATTAAAACACAAGGCCTTAAGTCATGGAAATATGGCCGCATTGACATTCGGGCAGCGTTGCCTAAAGGACAAGGTATTTGGCCTGCACTTTGGATGCTGGGAGATAATATTAGTTCTGTTGGATGGCCTTCTTGTGGCGAAATAGACATCATGGAAATGATCGGTGGACCAGGCAACAACGACAGAACCGTTCACGGAACGGCTCATTGGAGCGATAACGGTTCACACGCTCAATTCGGAGACAGCTACACCCTGAATTCCGGAATATTTGCGGACGAGTTTCACGTTTTTTCCATCGTTTGGAATGCGAATGGAATTACCTGGTTGGTGGACAATCAAGTCTATAATACCATCAATACCACTCCAGCCCAACTTTCAGAGTTTCAGGAAAAGTTTTTCTTTATATTCAACGTTGCAGTAGGCGGAAACTGGCCAGGAAGCCCGGATGCGTCTACTCAATTTCCTCAAACCATGTATGTGGATTATGTGCGTGTTTTTCAATAGGGAATATTTGGGGGGCGTCCGAAGAGCAACGAGGGTTCTTTTTATAGCAGGATTAACCGCCTGCAGCGGATTAAAACACCAACAATCCTACGATGCAACAGGCTTAACCGTGGAGGAAAAAGTTGGGCAGACCTGTCAAATTACCCTTGACGCGGTGGCTCAAACCGATCCGCAAGGCCGGACCTTGGTTCCTTTAAAGCTGGACACCAATAAATTAACCGAAGCCTTGGTGAAGTACAAGGTGGGGTCGATTCTCAATGTAAGTTGGCACACCTTAAGCAGGGATCAGTGGAAAGAAATCACAGAAACCATACATGCTTATTACGCCTCCGGCCGGATTAAAAGCCCTGTCATTTACGGCATCGATGCCATTCATGGTGTGAATTATACGCGTGGGGCAACGCTTTTCCCCCAGGAAATTGGACTTGCGGCCACCTGGAATCCGAGCATTGCCGAAGAATTTGCTAGAATAACGGCCTACGAAACGCGTGCATCCGGAATACCTTGGAATTTTTCGCCCGTTCTCGATTTGGGAAGAAAGCCCTTATGGTCAAGGAACTTTGAAACGTTAGGAGAGGACCCTTATTTGGCTTCAGTGATGGGCGCCGCTATCGTCAAAGGTTATCAAGGCAACAACCCCAATTCGATTGATTCGCTCCATGTTTTAGCCTGCATGAAACATTTTGTTGGATATAGCGCTTCGATGAGCGGTCGAGATAGAACCCCTGCTTGGATACCGGATAAATATATGAAGGAATTGTATTTTCCTCCTTTCAAAGCGGCGGTTAAGGCAGGTGCTAAAACGGTCATGATCAACAGTGGAACCGTAAATGGAATTCCAGGACACGTCAACAAACCCTTAATTCAGCACACCCTCAAGGATGAGTGGAAATTCCCTGGCTTTGCCGTTTCGGATTGGGAAGATTTCAATATGTTGCTTACCGTTCATCGCGTAGCACCAGACTTGAAAACGGCCTATGAACGAGCATTCAATGCAGGGGTTGATATGAGCATGGTTCCTCTTTCTCCCGATTATAAGTTCTATTGTGAATCCATGATTCAATCGGTTAACGAAGGGAAGATTTCATTGGATCGCTTGAACGATGCCGTAAATCGGATTAGTAGCACCAAACAAGCGGTAGGTTTAATGAACAAAGTCCAACCTTCCTTGGCTCAATATACAGCTTTTGGTTCTGCTCAACACAAATTGGCGGCCAAGAAGGCAGCGTTGGAATCCATTACACTTTTAAAGAACAACGACATTCTACCGTTGAATGCATCAGCCAAATTCTTAGTGGCTGGACCCACCTCGGACAATTTGATTTTCCTCAATGGCGCGTGGACCCATACATGGCAAGGTATGGATACCTCATTCAATACCCAAGGATGTAAGACCATTGTTCAAGCGTTTCAAGATAAATACGGCACGAACTGTATTTTTTCCAAAGGAGTAGAGTTGTTTAAAGAGCGTGAAGTCGAACAATCGCGATTTGTTTCCCTAGAAGACTACATCAAGAAATTAGACGAAGTAGAGACGGTGGTTTTGTGCCTGGGGGAATTACCCTCCACGGAAAAACCCGGAGACCTTCGTTCGTTGAACCTTGATTCAAAGCAGTTGGAATTGGCAAAAATGGCTTACGCCAAAAAGAAGCGGGTCATCCTACTGTTAGTGGAGGGTCGACCGCGCATTATCCGCGATATCGTTGACCAAGCAGCAGCGGTTGTACAATGTTATTTGCCTGGAGATTATGGGGCGGAAGCCTTGGTAGAGCTCATCTCGGGTGAAGCGAATTTTAGCGGTAAATTGCCCTACACATATCCTAAATACGACGGGGTCATGGAGTTCTATGATCGTCCAAGAAGCGTTGATCGCTCCAATGTTGGCGATTTTAACGCATTTGATCCCGAATGGCCTTTTGGATTTGGTTTGCATTATGGTGAAGTAAGCTATGAGCATTTGAAAAGCAATGAGGTATTGAGCGAGAATTCGCCCTGGGAAATTTCCGTAGATGTTATAAATAAAGGCCATCGCGAAATAGATGAGGTGGTTCAATTGTATGTTGGGGACGAGATCGCAAGCATGGTCCCAGCGGGCGAACAATTAAAACGCTTTCAAAAGGTGAAAATTCCTGCAGGAAAAAGTGTTACCGTGCACTTTGTGTTGAACAAGACCGACTTAATGTTGGTCAATCAATCCGGAGAATGGGTGTTTGAGCCTGGAACCTTTACGTATACCATTGGATCATTGAAGGGCAAGGTTGTAATCAATTGAATTATTAAGCCCTTGATACTTAAATAATTTCAATTATTTTAGGCTTATTGTAAAAATTACTATATTTACCCCACGCAACTTTAAATTTAATTAATTATGAAAAAATTATTACTTCTTCTTTTACTTCCAATGGCATTCAATGCTCAAATTGTTGGAACGTGGAAATTAGCTCCCCAGGCAGGTGCCTTAGGAGTAGGCCCTGCCTTAGGAGACATTTCTTGGTGGTCGAATTCTGTTGGAGATTTAACGACCAGAGCGTGTCTTTTTGATGACTCCATTACGTTCAATGCGAATGGTACTATGATGCATTACATGGATGGGCAAACGTGGTTAGAGGGATGGCAACAGGTTCCTGGTTCGGCACCGGGTGCTGTTCCAGATGTATGTGGAACGCCAATTGCTCCACATAACGGGTCAAATCCTTCAATGACTTACGCCTATAACGGAACAAATAACACGCTTTCTGTATATGGTTTAGGTGCACACATGGGCTTACCCAAAGCAATTAACGGCGCTGAAATCAACGATCCTGCAAATGCAGCAGATACGATTGTCTATTTGGCTACAATCAGCAACGGTGGAAACACCATGACCTTAGACATCAGTTTTGGTCCTGGATACTGGAGATTTGTATACAACCGCACGCAATTAATCCCGGTTGCTAACTATAATGTTACGTTCCGAGTTGATATGGCTCAGTACACGGGAGCTGGAAATGTTGGAAACGGGGTGTTTGTTAACGGATCATTCAATAACTGGTGCGGTTCGTGCAATCCAATGACCAACGTTTCAGGGTCCCTTTGGGAGGTGACTTTGCCCTTGAACCCAGGAGGTATCGAATACAAATTCACCGTTGACGGTTGGAATGATCAAGAGAATTTCAATGGAACTGAGCCGTGCGTGGATCAAGTGAATGATGGATTCAACAACCGCTACCACTTGGTGGCAAACGATGTTGCCCTTCCTGCCGTTTGTTTTAATTCGTGCGACGTTTGTACGAACGATATAACATTCCGTGTGAACATGAATGACTATGTTGCAGGTGGAGGTTCCACGGC
Organism: Flavobacteriales bacterium; assembly: GCA_947500875.1. Classification (GTDB taxonomy): domain Bacteria; phylum Bacteroidota; class Bacteroidia; order Flavobacteriales_D; family Crocinitomicaceae; genus UBA952. The sequence goes on from CANMUN010000006.1 coordinate 71,546, forward strand.
AGCAGGCGTTTTCTTAAACGGAACCTTTAACAACTGGTGTGGTTCATGCACCCCAATGGCGGATGTTGATATGGATGGAATTTGGGAAGTAACCGCTCCATTAGCAGCGGGTAATATTGAATACAAATTCACCGTTGATGGATGGGCATTTTCTGAGCAATTTGCTGGAGGGGAGCCGTGTACAGTAACCAACGGAGGATTCACCAATCGTGCGGGTACGGTATCAACGGATTCTACCTTGAGCGTAGTTTGTTGGCAAAGCTGCACGGACTGTCCTGCTAACATCGACGAATTGAACGAAAATGGAATCGTTATCGCTCCAAATCCGGCCACAACTTCAGTCAACGTTTCTGCGAAATCAGAAATTCAGGCGGTAGCAATTTACGATATAAATGGACGTATGGTTCAGTCGATTGCGGTTAACGGTGCCACCACTTCAGTGAGTGTTGCAGGCCTGAACCATGGACTGTATTTGGTTTCCGTTTCGACAAACAAAGGGTTATTTACCCAACGAGTAATCGTAGAATAACATCGGATTTTTAATGAATTAAAA
>CANMUN010000007.1 GCA_947500875.1 Flavobacteriales bacterium
TGGATCCGCTTGATGGTTCCAACGATAATTTCTGTGCCGTCGAAAATGTCATTCCGCTGCTTCACCATATCGCCTTTGTCGTGCGCTAAATCAACAGTTACATCCAAAGGCATGGCAGCTTTCGACATGACCTCGTGCATCCTAACCGCGGCATCAATGCTCTTGGCGATAAATACAATTCTTGGTGAACCTTCTAATTCTTTGTTCACTTTGTTGAAACACGCCACGATAGATGCCTCGGTCTTACCAGAATTTTTAGGTGCTATGGCCAAAATGTGTCTCCCCGATTTTATAGCGCTAAAGAGTTGTTTGCCATAATCAGAAAGATCCGATATATCGATGAGGGCTAAGGCGTCCTTTACTTCAGGCAATATTTTTTTGAAAGACATGGTGCAAAGGTAGGGAAATAGCAGTTTGTAGTTGGAAATATGAAATGAGAAGTGAAAAAGCAAGCAATAGAAAATCAGAAATGGGATGGTGAAATCAAGTCAATACGTCCAAAATCTGTATCGTTTCTCTGGGAATGTTGGAAGATTGCGTCCACATCAATTCTTTGTTCACATAAATGGAAATGGTTGTGGAACCGATACCAGGCTACCTTACGCAATGCAATAGAACATATTGGATATTACCCACAACTTGGGTATTTTACGCTAAGCTTGCTTACCTAACAAACAAACTCAAAATGGTACCTCCGCCTGTAAGTGGATTTCTTGCATCGTGTTGGGGTGCTGGAAGCGGAGTTCGCGCGCGTGCAAGCATAATCGTTCGCCCGAGGTGCCGTACAATTCGTCGCCAACAATCGGAGTATTGAGTCCGTGCTGGTGCGCTGCATGCACCCGCAATTGGTGCGTACGACCGGTTTTGGGGTAAAATTCAACCCGAGTGGTGTGGAGGTCTTCCCCCAAAACCTTGTACCGCGTCAGCGCCTTTTTACCGTGGTCGTAACATACCATTTGATGTGGACGATGTTCCAAGTTGAGCCGCAACGGTAAGGTAATTACTCCCTCTGACTGTTCCAGTTTCCCTGCAAGTAATGCTTCGTAGCATTTCTGTACCTTGTTGCTTGCAAACTGTTTTTGCACTGCAGCGTGCGTTGCCGCATCTTTCGCCAACAACATCACCCCCGAGGTTCCCATGTCCAAACGGTGTATCGCTTTGAGGAAGGGGAGCATAGGGTACATCCCTTTGAGCCGGTCTTCCACGGAATCAAAACCGGTACGTCCCGGTACCGATAGCACATGGGGCGGTTTGTTGACGGCCAACAACCAATCGTCTTCAAAAAGGATGTCCAACGGGGTTTGCTGGACCAATTCGTGGATCGGGTTGGGTTCTACGGCGATCCCTTGCAATTGAAAGGCTAAAAGGGGTTCGCATTTCGCCCGGCATGCCGGGTAAAATCCTCGGTGTTTTCGAACTTCCCCAAGCGGTGAAGCTCCCCACCAGAATTCGGCAAAACAAATGGGTTTTAAGCCGTGTTGCGCCGCAAAATGCAGCAGTTTCGGCAAGGCGCATTCACCCGTACCCGAGGGAGGGAGTTCAGCGTTTATGGCCTTGAAAATGTACCATACCGTGGAAGTTGTTCCGTTGAAATTAACTATTTCGTATGCTTGAAAAAGCTTGCGTTGAAGGTTTACCGAAGCTTGCTGCCGTTGCGATTTGAGGTCTTGAATTGCTTGTTCCAAGGCATTTAGCTGGGTATCGAGTTCAGCAAGTTCCAGTTGATACTTTTTCTTAGCTTGCTTGAGTGCGAGTTGTTCTCGTTTGCTCTCGTTGTTGAGCCGTTCCTCCGCTGCTTCGTTGAATCCGCTGGCTAAGCGCTGTTCTGCTCTGCGCAATTTGTTCTCGCTTATGCCTGCTTGCAGTGCGGTGCGTTGTTCTTGCCATGCTATTTCCAATTGATTTTTTTGACGCACCAACGCTGGTAGTTTGCTGCCCTCCGAAATTTCCCGAATTTGTTCGGTGAGTTCCTCCAGACCACGCTCCCCTCGTCGGTAAAAACTTTTCGGGTTCGTGGTATCGAAGATGGGCGGTACAAAGCCTGGCTTAACGGCGGTTTCGTCGATTTTCCCGGAAAATCCAGCGAGGTATTTTACTCCCACGGGGGTTTCAACAACTAACACACCGAACATTTTTCCGGTGTTGTCAAAATCGTGCTTAAACCGTTGGTGCAAGGTTTCTTGCAGCTCATGAGCAGCAGCTTTGGCCCAGGCATTGGGCTGGTACTGATGCGGAAAATTAAAACGTTGGGGTAGGGGGTCCGTTGGTGGATGAGTCCACGCGTGAAGTAAGGATTCCAAGGCTGGGTTATTCATCCATCCGAGCTATTTTATCGTCAAATAATTTGATTTTACGCTGCTTGTACAGTTTGCCAATGGCCTGCTTGAAGGTTTTTTTGCTCATGCGGAATTGCTCGTATATTTCGCTGGCATCGGATTTATCCGTTAAGTAGAGAAATTTGTTTTGGGCTAAATACGCCGCAATTTGATCGACCGCTTCGTCGTATTTTTGGGGAAGGGTGGAACTGATTTTAACATCCACTTTACCATCAGGTCGCACACCACTTACATGCACGGAAAGGGTTTGTCCGAGGGAAACAGGAATCTTACACTCGCTCCGGTACAACATTCCTAGGTATTGTTGGTCCAGTACCCCGCGCCATCCTAGTTCATGATGTTCGGTCACGAGAAACGGTAAGTTCTGGTGCTCAATTTCTGAGTTCGCCATCACCAATTTCTTGTTGATTTTCATGCTTCCGTAGAGGCGATCCGTCTGCGGGTCGTAGCACAGCATTACGGGATAAGTTTCGCCAATTTCGATGCCTTCGCGTTGTTCAGAGAAAGGAATGAACAAGTCCTTGTCGAGTCCCCAATCAGCGAAAGCACCGTGCATGTTCATTTCAGTGACCGTTAAGAATGCGCAGGTGTTGAGGGTTAATTTGGGGAAATCGCGGACTACCACCCTGCGGTTGTTCGAATCCTTCATGAGAAATGCTTGAACTTCATCACCTACTTGAGGGTTGGTCGGCAGGTACTTTGTTGGGAGCAAAACTTCTTCCTCATCGAGGGTGTTATCTTCTTTTCCAACAACATACGCTCCTTGGGGGGTAAATCGCTCAATTTGAAAGGTGTGTATCTCTCCTAGTTGCATCATGGTTGAGGGGGGCGTCTTCGGTTGCGTTTGTACTTTCCAGTGGTGACGCTCAGTTTATCTGGATTTCTTCGGTCCCACCATTTTTTTTTGGGGATCACTTCTTCGGGGGTTTCTTCAGCGATTTCAAGTTGTTCGCTTTCGGGGGTTCTTGATACATGGCTGATGTCTCCGGGACGGTTGGGGTCTTCGGGGTTCACCCACTTAAGTTTATAACTCTGTTTTCGTGGTTGCCCCGTTTTGGGATCGAGCACATAAACGGTAGCCGAACCTTCCTCGGTGGGGTCGTTGATCGCAACGACATCTTCCTGTAACACGAAGCGGTCCTCGGCCCATACATACGCATCGTAGGAAAAGTCGGGGACATAAAAGGAGTAAACACCCGTCAACGAAGGGTTCTCGGGTGAAAGGTGGTCAAAAACGATTCGGTTGCGTTTTTCATCCATGCGCAGGGCCATGTTGCTTTTATCGGAGTATTCGAAAACGACCCTTTTCAGCACCTTCTTTTTATTGACAAACAGGGGACTACCGAACTTCACCGCATTGCCTTTGAAGCTTAAAACATCGATGATTTTAAAATTACTGCTCGTGGTGCCGCCGTCCCATCCCAGTAAAACGTATTGGTTTTCACCGTTGTATTCTACGGTAATCATTTTGTAGTAAAGGGCACCGTACCAATTTTTTCCATCGACAATGTTCTCGGGGATTGGGGTGTAGGGATCGTTGACGTCGACCAATGGAACAACGGTGGATTTCTCTTCGTCGGGATCATAGCGCACCACAAATCCAGAATAGCTGTAAGTGAAGTCGGGGAATTCTAGGTTCCAATGTACGATGCGCACTAGTCCGTCGTCGCTGTGAAGGTCTGCGATGGATTTTAATCGGGTAAAAGGGTATTGAAACGCTCCGTCTTTTTCAAGGAATTTGTTCATTTCTTGGGTGAATACCGTATTCAGCCGCTGCATTTCTTGTTCGGTTTTAGCAGAACGGAGTTCGTTTAATTTGACGTTCAGTTGGTCTTCTAATTCGGCCAAATTCTGCCCAAAAGCTCCAGTTGTCCAAAGGAAAATTGCCAGATATAGGTAGCGCATGGTGCTAAAACGGGGCTTGTACAAAATAGTTACGTACTTGCAATTTGACGGAGGTTTTGAATGGTGTTTACCGGATTTTCAGCATTGAACACGAAATTTCCAGCCACGAGGGCTCTCGCACCTGCCTGTCCAAGCAGTACACCGTTGTCCTGATTTACCCCCCCATCCACTTCAATGATTACTTGTGGATTGATTTCTTGGGCCATTCGCTTTACCTCGGCCACTTTTTTGATGCTTTCTGGGAGAAAGGTCTGCCCACCAAAGCCGGGGTTAACGGACATGATCAACACCACCTCCAAATCCGCCATCACATGCTGCAAAACGGAAACAGGGGTGTGCGGATTAAGAGCGACTCCCGGGCGCATGCCCAGACTGCGTATCCGTTGCAATGTTCGGTGCAAATGCGTGCAGGCTTCGTAATGCACGGTTAAAATATCGGCGCCCGCTTGTTGGAATTCTTCAAGGTAAAGGTCCGCGTTTTGAATCATTAAGTGCACATCAAGTACTTTATCGCTGTGTTTTCGTACACTTTTCAGGATTGGAAACCCGAAAGAAATATTGGGTACGAAGACGCCATCCATAACATCCACGTGAATCCATTCAGCTTCCGAGGAATTCAACATTTCAATGTCGCGCTTCAGGTTGCCAAAATCACAAGACAGAATGGAGGGAGATACAATCATAATTTAAAAGTTGAATTTTTGAACGTTTTTCAGGGAGTTGAGCAATTGGGAATCCCTTCCATAGATATCGATGTAAAAAACCAATCGATTGGCGGAGGCGCAAACCGTTTGATAATAGACTTTTATGGGGATTTTGGTTTTCAGCGGGAAAACGTTGTGTTTGCCCACCCGCAGAAAGGTATCCAAGGTGTCAGGTCGCATCGATTTCTTCCTGCGGCCTTCTTGGTCGTAGGTGAGGAATTGTTTCCCTAATTCCGCCGGGAATTCACACCGCATACAACCGTGGGAAAAGCTTCTAACCGCTCGGTTGAACAGGGCCTTTTGGGGTGTGTCGTGCACGTAAACGCTGTGGCGGTTATTGAACTCAAATTTAAGCACCCCAAGGCTGTTCCATTTTCCGGGGCTTTGGACGATGTTGTACCCGTTGGAATTGAGGTTGATTTTTGAAACATCCAAAGCGCTGGTATCCCTGTATCCGCGGATCGTATAATGGTGTTTCGCGAGGTAGTTTTTATTTTTCCGTACTTCGGGCATGATTTCTTTTTTTACAATGCTCGCAGGGACTTTCCAATAGGGGTAAATCACAATGCTCCGGATTTCGGACTCAAGTTCGGGGGTTTCGTTCGAACGTTTTCCAATCACAACGCGGTGTTTTGCCTTCAAGCTATCGTTGGCATAAAAGTACAGCGTATATTCGGGGAGGTTGATCAACACTAAGCGACCATAGGAGTTTTTACGGTGTCGAATTTTATCCAAGCTCAAAGCCGCACGGGTGAGTTTTTTAACATTGGATTCGCACAGCGCTTCCACCGTGTAGTCGTTTAGCTGCAAGGTTGAATCAAGGCCGTTGTGCAATTTGAATAAGAGCAGCGCCGACTCAAATGCAGTATTAGAAGGTTGTTGGGTGTCCAGGTATCCTTTGTTTTTAAGACTTAATTTTGCCAGCGCGGTCCTTTTTTCTTCGGTGGTAAAATCCTTGGGGGAAAGATTTGAGGTGTCGAGCCGGTACTTCATTCCGAAGGACAAGATTTGACTGGACAGTTGTTGAAAGAGGGTATCGCTCTTCGGGCCTAAAGCCATCAGGTAGTTTTTGGCGGATTCGAACGTAGTCGCTTTGGTGAGATAGTTCATGTTGCGAAAAGTGGCCAATGGAGCTACGGTTTTAGGTCGTCCACTGGTGTCTAAAAAACCCTTATCCCGGATCTCTACCATGCGAGCAAGGTGCACTACTTTTACCATATCCAATTCCAAAGGATGTGCCTTCTTTCCAGGAAGCTCAAGGTATTCGCGGGGTATTCCAAAAGCCAAGGATCGTTCATATAGCTGGCTGAACAGGGAGTCTTTTGAGGAAGCTTGTCCCAACAGGAAGGGGCGATAATCACGTTGTTCGTAGTAGGTCCTAAGCAGTTTTACCTCTCCTGGAGAGAATGCCTTGCCCATGAGAGAATCGCTTTCCAAATAGCGTTCTATTTTTTCTGCGTTGGATAAATTGGGGTCTTTTAGAAAATTTTTCTCACGCGCTTGTTTTGGGTTGCAGGAAATCAACACCAAAGAACTTAAAAATAAAAGTAGTGCGATGCGCAAAATCACGTGCTAATATAGTTATTTTTGACTTGAATAAAGAGGATTGTATGGTGCTCTCAGTAGTCTATTTATTGATTCTAGTAGTTTCGTTGGTTACCTATGAGGGTTTTCGACGCGAACATTGGCGAGACTCCTTACTCTTCAATCCCTATGCTATCGCACAGGGTCAAAAATCCATTGGAATTTTTAGCCATTTTTGGTTTCATGCGGATTGGCAGCATTTAATTTTCAACATGCTATCGCTCTACATGCTTGGGGGTGTTTTGGAGTCCTTATGGGTTCTTGAATTTGGGGTGCAAAAAGGATCCATGTTGTTCATTTCGCTTTACCTTTTCGGCGGAGTTGCAGCAACTATTCTTCCGTATTTTCGCCATCGATACAATCCAAATTATCGTTCGCTTGGGGCTTCGGGAGCCGTTTCTGCGGTGGTTTTTGCGGCCATTATGTGGTATCCTCAAATGCAATTAGGGCTTTTGTTCTTACCCATTCCGATTCCTGCCTATATCTTCGGTCCGCTCTATTTAGGGATTGAGTATTACGCCATGAAGCGTGGCAATACGAACATTGCCAACGACGGTCATATCAGCGGTGCTTTGTTTGGGATTCTCTTTGTATTGCTGTTAGATCCTTCGAAATTCACTTTGTTTTTAAGCAATTTTTAACCATGTTGTACATTAATAACAACGGCAGAGTTATGCCACGTGAGTCCTTAAGTATCGCCGCAGGAAGCAGAGCTTTTTTGTACGGTGACGGTGTTTTTGAGAGCATCCGTATCTTCGGTGGTAAGCCGATTCATTTGAATACGCATTTTCAAAGGCTCTTCAAAGGGGCCGAGATGTTGCGCATGAGTGTCCCTGAGCATCTCAATGCTTCCTTTTTAGAGGAAAAAATAAACGACCTGATTTCGCTTTCACAAATTAAATCGGGAGGACGATGCCGCATTAGCTTGGATAGAGCCGAAGGAGGAACTTATAAGCCAGAGAAAAACGATGCTGTATTTTTTATCGAAGTTATGCCCTTGGAAGAAAATGAGTTTTTACTCAACTACAAAGGCCTTGAGATTGATATTTACAAAGAAATCAAATTGACCAAATCCTTCCTTTCGCCCTTCAAAACGAAAAACGGTTTAGTAAAGGTCATGGCAGCTGTTCATGCCACCGAGCAAGGATTGGATGATTTTATTTTGTCCAATGACAAAGGCAATATCATTGAAACGAGCAACAGCAATATTTTTGTAGTCAGTAACGGGGTATTGTATACGCCGGGTTTGGAGGAAGGATGCATCGCTGGAACCATGCGAATGATGGTGATCAACATTGCTCTTCAGAATAACATTCGCGTGTACGAATGCCCCATTTTACCCCATAACTTACTTTCGGCGGACGAGATTTTGCTCACCAACGCGATTTCCGGTATTCGTTGGGTTGGAGGCTATCGAACGAAGCGTTACCTCAATACCACGGCACGACGCTTAGTCATGTTGCTCAATGCTCACTGGAACAAGGAATTGGGTTTAGGGTAGTTTACCAATGGTAGGCGTGGTCCATCAGCCACTTGTTTTGTACCCTTAAGGTTTGTTCAATCACATCGCGTACCGCACCTTTTCCACCGCAAAAAGGAGAGATGTATTCAGCGGCTGAACGTGCATCAATGCTGGCATCGAAGGGGGCCGTGGCTAATCCCACTTCGCGCATAACAGGGATGTCGGGAATGTCATCGCCCATGTACAAGCATTCTTCCGGTTTTAGTAGGTATTCCTCCTTTAATGCTTGAAAAACCGTTAGTTTATTCCTGGAACGCAACCTAACAGCCGTAACGCCTAACGATTCAAACGACTTCTTCACGTGTTCCGAATCCCCTCCAGTGATGAGAAAAACGCTGTAGCCAAGTCCGCAAGCATACTGTATAGCGTAGCTATCCCTCGAATGCAGGGTGCGTAGGTACTCTTTTCCATCGATTAGCACGGTGCCGTCAGTAAGTACGCCGTCCACGTCAAAAAGGAAATGCTGAATGCTGTTGAGCTTTATTTTATAATTCATGGTGTTTTTGGATGATGAGTTGGCTGATATGGCGGTAAAGTTCTGCCATGGAAGGATCGATGGCTTCCATCATTTGGAGCTGTTCCTCCATCATGGAACGGTCGTTTCTTCGAGCGGGTCCTGTTTGAAGGTCTTCATGAGCCACGGCGTTTTCAACGGTCTTTTGCAGGAGAGGAAAGAAGGTCTCGATAGCTAATTTTTGGGCGCCAAGTTCTAAACCAGACTTCAGGATGAAGTACCCGAAATTGTTGATGAATACGGCTGCAAGGTGGGAGTGAAGCCGCTGTTCTGCGGTTACGAGGTGTGCGGTCGCACCGATGGAGGAAAGGAATCGTGCTCCCAACTTTGCCTGCTCTTCGCGGGCATCGATTAAGAACGGAACTTCCTCCAAGCGGGGCATGCGGTTGATATGGATGCTTTGCAAGGGATACAGGTAGCCGATGTGAAGCAAGTTGCTGCGGTGAAATCCTGCGCATACGAAAACGGGTCGCTTGGTTGGGAGTTCTGCGATAACACGGTCGATCGCATCGTTTTGAACCGCCACGAGGTAGAAATCGATTCCATGATGTTCTTGCAAAGCTTCGCAGGCATACAGCGCACAGAATGCGTTGGTTTTGTCGTGGTTCGAACCTTTTACGAACAGGTTGTTCTGAGGGTCTTGGGTGATTTCACGGGCTAAAAAAGCGGCGAGGTTACCCGTTCCAATCAGGCCTATTTTCCATGGCATTGCTTGAATTTTTTACCGCTTCCACAAGGACAGGGATCATTTCGGTTGATTTTGGGTTCCACGACAATCGGATTTCTTTTTTCAACCGGAGGAGGCATCATGCCTTCGCTCGAAGCGCTGCTGTTTTGAAACCTTGGTGCTTCTCCGGACATGGAAGTATTGGTAGCAGCTTTGGCATAATTCCGCTGGGTTGCTTCGCTGTTGGTTTGTTTCATGCTTTGGTCAGCCGGAATATCAAGATTCATTAACAATTCAACGGCTTGCTGATTGATCCGTGAAATCATGCTTTCGAACAGGTTATAGGCTTCCAATTTGTAAATCACCAATGGGTCTTTTTGCTCATAGGTCGCATTGTTCACCGCACTTCTTAGGTCGTCCATTTCCCTTAAATGTTCCTTCCATTCGTTGTCTATGATGCCGAGCAATATGTGTTTTTCGAATTGTTTGGAAATCAGTTTGCCTTGGCTTTCATAAGCCTCTTGAAGGTTCACGATCAATTGAATTTCGCGTACTCCATCCGAAAGCGGAAATACGATGTTCTTATACCGATCGGACATGGTTTCATAAACCTCCTTGATTTGAGGCATCGTTCGTTGCACAATTTTCTCTTGCTTACGCTGGTATTGCCGCAGCATGGATTCATAAACAGATTGAGTCAACTGATCCGTGGTGGAGGATTTAAATGAATCTTCATCCACAGGACTTACAATCCCAAGAAGCCGTAACAGCTCCAATTCAAAATCGGAATAATTACCATGTTGAGTACGTTCAACGCACTGACGGCTTAAGTCATAGAACATGTTGTCGACATCGATGTCTAATCGGTCGCCGTTTAACGCATTTTTTCGAAGCTTGTAGATTTTTTTACGCTGGGCGTTCATGACGTCATCGTACTCTAACAAGCGTTTACGTATTCCGAAGTTGTTCTCTTCTACTTTTTTCTGCGCCCGTTCGATGGATTTAGAGACCATGCTGTGGGTAATGACCTCACCTTCTTTTAGTCCCATGCGGTCCATGATCTTAGCGATGCGCTCTGATCCAAATTTCCGCATTAGGTCGTCCTCCAAGGAAACGAAAAATTGGGAAGTACCTGGGTCGCCTTGCCGTCCAGAACGTCCTCGGAGCTGACGGTCGACCCTTCGGGAATCGTGACGTTCCGTTCCAACGATGGCTAGACCTCCTGCTTCTTTAACACCTTCACCGAGTTTAATATCCGTTCCACGACCGGCCATGTTGGTGGCAATGGTGACCGCACCAGCCTTACCAGCATTGGCAACAATTTCCGCTTCTTTTTGGTGGTATTTTGCGTTGAGAACTTGGTGAGGTATTTTTCGGAAATGAAGCATTTTACTGAGCAATTCCGAAATTTCAACGGTGGTGGTTCCTACAAGCACAGGTCGACCTTCCTCCACCAATTTCGCGACTTCATCGATCACCGCTCCGAATTTTTCACGGGCTGTTTTATACACCATATCATTATCGTCTTTGCGTATCACTTTTCGGTGAGTCGGAATCACAACAACATCCAGCGCATAGATGTCGAAGAATTCTTTAGCTTCGGTTTCTGCTGTTCCGGTCATACCCGCCAATTTGTGGTACATACGGAAGTAGTTCTGAAGCGTAATAGTTGCATAGGTTTGCGTTGCGGCTTCGATGGTGACATTTTCTTTCGCTTCAATGGCTTGGTGTAAACCGTCGGAATACCTCCTTCCTTCAAGAATACGACCGGTGGACTCATCCACAATTTTCACCTTCCCGTCCAAGATCACATATTCAACTTCTTTTTCGAAGAGGGTATACGCTTTTAATAGTTGGTTGACGGAATGAATTCGCTCGGATTTAATGGAATAATCCCGAACCAAAGCGTCTTTTTGTTCGATGAAAGCTTCTTGGTTAAGGCCTTGTGATTCAAGCTTTGCGAGTTCTGCACCGATGTCTGGCATGATGAAAAAGTCCTTATCGTCGTTGCCAGAAATTAAGTCGATTCCTTTGGAGGTAAGCTCGATAGAGTTGTTTTTTTCATCGATTACGAAGAATAATTCTTGGTCGATGACCTTCATGTGTTTTCCTTGCTCCTGAAGGTAATGGTTTTCTGTTTTTTGAAGGTGTACTTTGACCCCAGGTTCAGAAAGATACTTGATTAATGCTTTATTTTTGGGCAATCCTCGATGGGCTCGAAGCAGGGCAATACCCCCTTCTTCCAACATGGTTTTCTCGAGTTTTTTGTCGCTTTGTAATTCACTGAGCACCACTAAATTCTTTTTGGCTTCGAGCAGGCACTTTTGCACTACTTCCCTTTGGGCATTGACAATGCGTTCAATCCGTGGTTTGAGTGCTTGAAATTCTTGTTCACCTCGTTGGTCGGTGGGACCAGAAATGATTAAGGGAGTTCGCGCATCATCGATAAGGACTGAGTCAACCTCATCCACAATGGCAAAGTGATGTTTGCGTTGCACCAACTCGCTTGGGTGCCCCACCATGTTATCCCGCAGGTAGTCAAATCCGAATTCATTGTTGGTTCCGAAGGTGATATCTGCTAGGTACGCATTTCGTCGAGCTTCGGAATTTGGCGTGTGTTTATCGATGCAATCCACGCTCAAGCCATGGAATTGATACAAAGGCCCCATCCATTCAGAATCGCGTTTTGCTAAGTAGTCGTTGACGGTTACGACGTGAACTCCTTTTCCTGCTAGAGCGTTTAAGTAAACAGGTAAGGTGGCAACCAAGGTTTTTCCTTCCCCCGTTTGCATCTCTGCGATGTTTCCTTTGTGCAATACGGCACCGCCCATGAGCTGTACGTCGTAATGCACCATGTTCCACACTACTTTATTACCAGCCGCAGTCCATTCGTTCAGCCAAATGGCTTGATCGCCTTGCAAATAAATGCCGTCTTTTTTTGGCGCTAATGCTCGGTCGTAGTCACGCGCTGTTACCGTTAGTTGTCCGTTGTTTACCCATCGTTTAGCTGTTTCTTTCACCACGGCAAAGGCTTCGGGAAGGATTTTAAGCAATTCTTCCTCAATTAAACCGTCGATTTCTAAGCGAAGTCGATCGATGCGCTCAAAAAGCTCTTCCTTTTCATTGATTTCAACTTCGAGGCTGGCGGCTTGTTGCTCAATGCTCGCTAATTCTTCTTCTTTCGAAGCAATACTGTTGTTGATTTGCGTTCGAAAAGCAAAGGATTTTTCACGCAGCCCATCATCGGAAAGTTGTTGTATAGAGCTTTCCGCGGCTAAAACTTGGTCTACAAACGGTTGATATAGCTTCTGATCCCTAATGCTTTTATCGCCAAATATTTTTTTGAGAAGGTCTGTAATCATGTCGAAATGAATTGGGCGTCAAAGTTACGCAATATCGCGGAAACAAAGTTGGCTTTATTTGGAGAGATTAAAAATTGGCTTGGAGCGCCTGTTATTCCGCATCACGGAGCAAAATAAATGTAATTTTGCACATGCATGAAACGATACTGATTTACGATTTTGGTTCTCAATATACCCAGCTCATAGCACGAAGAATACGTGAAATGAATGTGTTTTGCGAAATTCTACCTTGGTCCAAATGGGGAGAACCCGTGGAAGCCAAAGGGATCATTCTTTCGGGAAGCCCTTTTTCGGTTAGAGAACCCCAGTCACCCCAACCAAATTTAGCCCTCTTGAAAGGCAAGATGCCAATATTGGGGATATGCTACGGGGCACAATTATTGGCGCATCAATTTGGCGGAGAAGTATCTGCCTCCAATACCCGAGAGTACGGTCGTGCGATGTTCGCTCCATCCTCTGAGGTTGATTTACTGCGGGGAATTTCCAAGTCAACCCAAGTATGGATGTCCCATGGCGACTCGATCAGTCGTTTACCAAATAACGCCGTGTGCATTGGCAGCACGGAAGATGTCGTGAATGCCGCCTACCGTTTTAGGGATGAAGCCACTTTTGGTGTACAGTTTCACCCCGAAGTGTACCATTCTTTGGAAGGAATGCAGTTGTTAAAGAATTTTGTGCTCGGTGTTTGTGGATGTTCAGGTGATTGGACTCCTGGTGCTTTCATTGAAGAGCAAGTTGCGGCCTTGCGTGCCAAAATAGGTTCCGATAAGGTTATCATGGGATTGTCGGGCGGAGTGGATTCATCCGTAGCCGCCATGTTGTTACATCGCGCCATAGGAGACCAATTGCATTGCATTTTTGTGGATAATGGGTTACTTCGCAAAAACGAATATCAACAGGTTTTGGAGTCCTATCAGCACATGGGACTGAACATTAAAGGAGTGGATGCTTCGGAAAAATTTTACCAAGCACTGAGCGGTTTAACGGATCCAGAAGCAAAAAGGAAAGCCATAGGCAGGGTATTCATAGAGGTTTTTGACGAAGAATCGAGCGCCGTGGAACAGGCCCGTTGGCTTGGTCAGGGTACGATTTACCCAGACGTCATTGAATCAATTTCGGCGACAGGTGGTCCATCTCAAACCATTAAATCGCATCATAACGTGGGTGGCTTACCGGATTTTATGAAGCTCAGCGTGGTTGAACCGTTACGCAGCCTGTTTAAGGACGAGGTGCGACGGATTGGCGCAGCGCTGGAAATGGATGCGAATTTGTTGGGAAGGCATCCGTTTCCCGGACCAGGTTTGGGTATACGAATTTTAGGGGAAGTGACGGCTGAAAAAGTACGCTTGCTGCAAGAGGCGGACGCCATTTTTATTGGGCACCTAAGAAAAGAAGGATTGTACGATTCGGTTTGGCAGGCAGGGGTGATTTTGCTCCCCGTTCAATCGGTGGGAGTCATGGGCGATGAACGAACCTATGAAAACGCAGTGGCCCTGCGAGCTGTTACTTCCACTGATGGGATGACAGCCGACTGGTGCCATTTGCCGTACGATTTTCTTGCGGAAGTGTCCAATAGAATCATCAATCAAGTAAGGGGAATCAACCGTGTCACTTACGATATCAGTTCAAAGCCACCGGCAACCATCGAATGGGAATAAAGATAAAAGTACTGCTCCTCATAGGGATTGGATGGAATTCCTTTGCCCAGGATTGGATCCCCTTAGTGGATCAAAAAGGTAAAGTGTACCATGCGGTGAGTTTCAAGCCGGGTATGAGCCTTGTTGCGGTGTTGCAGTCAACGAACACTCCATCGGACACTTTTAAATTGGACAATCCTTTGATCAACGATGAAGTGGTTGAAGGAGCGATTCTGTATTTTCGAGTTGAACGCAAAGACCAAAGATATCTCGTGGCCAGCGGCGATACGCCTTATGCCATTGCTAAAAAATTTGCAATTTTTTTGGATACCTTGTATGCGAGCAATCCGGAAATACGGAGTGTACCCTTAAAAGTGGGGCAGCAAGTAAGCATTAAGGGTGGGGTGGTTCGGTATCCAAGTTCGTTATTCTGGGTTCCCAACCTAACGGATGAATCGACGGGAGAACCGGTTACGGAAGAGGTTTACCGCAGGTTTTTATTTGAGGATACCGTTCTGATGTATCAGGTGCGAAATGGAGAAAGCCTATCCATGGTGGCAAAACGCTTTCTAACAACCCCCAAAAAATTAAAGGCCTACAACGGTTTATCCGGGAATGGCCTCAAGGCAGGAATGACCCTTAAAATACCATTAATTAAAGATTCAATCAATCCTCCAATGGGAGTAATGCCTACGGCCGATAAGCGTTTCAAAGCTCCGCTCATTCAGCCTGCGTCAAACGCTCCGTTTAGGATGCCCACAAAAAAAGAAAAAACCTTCAGAATCGGCATATTTTTACCGTTGGGGGGGGATACATGTCAGTCGCCTTTACGCGGTATGCCTAAAGTTGCGCTTGAATTTTATATGGGGGCAATGTTGGCAGTTGATTCATTGAATCGGCTCGGTTGTCGAGGCGAAATTCGATTTTTTGACTATTGGTCTAGGCATGAATCCGTGAACAAGGTTATCGCGTCGGGGGTAATTTCGTCCTTGGATTTGGTGTTAGGTCCTTTGCATCCAGCGGAATCAGAGCTCTTAGCCCAGCATTGTCAATCGCTTGAAGTCCCCATCGTATTGCAGCTCCCAACCTTGAATTCAACGCTAAAAGAAAATCCTGTTGCGTTCGGGATTGCGACGGAAATGGACCTGCAGATTGAGCAAATGGCAGCTTTGGCGGTCAAGCGAGCTCCCGTTGACCAGGTGATCTTATTCACTACTAAACTTCCTGCAGATACGGCTCGAGAAAACATGTTCGTTCAACAATTCAAGCAAATGAACTTGGGGAGTAAGCGTTTGATTGTTGCCGACGCGTCCATGCTTAAAGCGTTGTTGCAGAGTGGAAAACCCTCCTTAATTTTCAGTGTTTCTCTCGATAAAACCAAAGTCGCTGAAGTAACAACGTGGGTAAAAAAGGCCGATCTAACCTATAAACTCGTCGGACTGAAGGAGTGGACGGATTGGAAAGAAATCAATGGAAATATCCAACAAGAAAGCGATTTTTATTATTTCAGCACCGGTTGCGTTGATTATAATGATCGCTCCCTTAAGGCGGTTCACAAACGCTTTCGTTCCGCCTATCAGACCGATTTTACTCGATATGCCATGCTGGGATTTGATGAGGTACTCGGTTTTGGCTCATGGTTATCGGGATGTGGTCCGAATTTCCCTTACCAAGGTGTGATGATGCATTTTGATTACCGTAAAACAACGCAAAAGTATCATAGCAATTACGGACTTCAAAGGTGCCGTTTTAGGAATTTTAAAACAGAAAAAAATGCCAATTTTGACGAGTGAATTCATATCGCATAGTTTTCTTGAATTGCAAGCATTTATTGTTAAAGAATTGGAAAATACTGACGGTCAATCGCGTTTTATAAGCGATGAATGGGTGCGGGAAGAAGGCGGGGGAGGAAGGACCATGATCATCGGTGAAGGAGCGAAAATCATTAAGGGAGGAGTGGCTTTTTCGAAAGTAGAAGGAGAGATAACCTCCTTGATGCGTGACCAGATGGGGATGCAAGGCCAGCGTTTTTTAGCGACGGGTGTTTCCATTGTGATCCATTCCCGTCATCCAATGCATCCTACCATGCACATGAATGTTCGGTATTTTGAAACCGATCAAGGAGAGCATTGGTTTGGAGGAGGCATTGATTTGACCCCTATCTACGTTGATATAATGCTCGCTAAAACCTTTCATCAATCCCTCAAATTAGCGTGCGATGCTTACGCCGAAAAAGCCTATCATCAATACAAGGCATGGGCTGATGATTATTTTTACTTACCACATCGCAACGAGACGAGGGGTGTCGGGGGTATTTTCTTTGACCATGTGAAACCCGGCAATGAGGAAGAAAAAGAACGCGTTTTTGCGTTTTGTTTGGAGCTAGGAAGGCTTTTTCCAGTGTTGTATGCCGCTCAAACAGCAACTGAATTCTCCAAACCTACTGACCAACAATTGACTTGGCAAGCTTTGAGATGGTCACGTTACGTTGAATACAACCTGTTGTTCGATCGTGGAACCCGTTTCGGAATCATTTCCAATGGACGTACTGAATCTATTCTTTTAAGCATGCCTCCTGTGGCGCATTGGAAGTATAATTACCATCCGGAAAAGGGAAGCGCTGAGTTACAAACATTGCAGTACTTAAAAAAGGACGTTGTTTGGTTATGAGTAAAGGATATTTTTTGTTTACCTTTGCGAGGAAATTTTCTAAACAGCGCAAATGTTTCAAAAAATACTCGGTGCCATTGCACTAACCTTGGTCGGTGTAGCACATAGCCAAACCCCGGTTCCCAGTTTTAGTTCTGTTCCTGCCGCGGTGGGGGGTACTATCACGATATGCCAGGGACAAACCATTACGTACAACAATACCTCAAACCAAACCTTAGCAGGGGCCACCTATGCTTGGTCTTTTGGGGTTGGGGCCGTTCCTTTCAACTCGAACGCCGTTGGTCCACATACGGTTACGTACAATACTCCAGGAGCAACAACGGTTTCGTTAACGGTTAATAATCAAAACGGAACAGGGGGTCAGGTTTTCACCCGAAACATTGTAGTAGTTGCCACGCCAAATTCAGCTTTAACACTTGTCTCATCGGGAGGTGGTTACGGTACTTCAACGCAAAACGGCCAAACCGTCTTTAGGAATTGCGGTTCGATTGATTCTGCGTTGTTTACGTTCAATGCAGCGGTGAATAATACGGTTTCACAAACGTTTAACTGGGGCGACGGTTCTTCCTCAACGAACCTTGCCATGGTAGGTACCCAGATAACCCATGATTATCCTCAGGGTCAATTCGTGATGACACATACCGTCACTCAAAACGGTTGCTCAAGTACTTCGACGTACATTGTGTTCAATGGCAGTGCACCGCAGGTGACAGTAACCGCCATAGGTTCGAATACGTGTCTTCCTTCCCCTTATTCGATTGATATATTGTCCAACGATGTTCCAATTACCTACACGGTCAGTTTTTCGGACGGAACGCCAAACCTGGTGTTCACAACGGCCAATGATACGACCATTGACCACATTTTTACCACCTCCTCCTGCGGAGTAGATTATGTCATAGCTCCTGGTTTGCCTCCTATTCCTAATGCCTATTCTGCTGCTGTTATTGCTCAGAATATTTGTTCCAATAATGGAATTCCTACGGTTATTACGGTAGGTCCCATTATCATTTCTACGGGGACTACTCCGGATTTTAGTTATACACCACAATCCCCTGTTTGCGTACTAGAGCCTGTTACCTTCAACAACGAGTCCATTGCCGGAGAAACGGTGAGTCAAGCCGGTTGCGATACCACCTACGGTTATTATTGGGCCATAACTCCGAATACGTTTACTCTGAACAGCGGTTCTTTGGGATCTTCGAACGGTTTTACGGGTGCGAATTATGATTACACCCAGTGGACGAACGGTTCTTATGACATGGAGGTCTTGTTCAGTCAGCCCGGCACGTATTACGTAACCCTTTACACCGGTGAGTTTTGCGGCTATGATTCCATTGTTGACTCGGTGGTTATTAAACCAGAAGCGCATTTAACTTTTTCGTTGTACCAACAAACCATTTGCAGCGGCGATTCCTCGGCTTTGTTTACGATGACTGCAGACCAACCAAACTATGTAATCAATTGGGATATTACGGATACTACCAACATTAGCAATATCACGGTGTTGTCGGGTAGCGGGGTCACGCCTGTTACGTTTAATGCATTGGTGCCGCAAAACAACACCAACGAAGTCGGAACGATTGAAATTACGGCAACGGTGGAATGTTCCAACGATTCGGCAGATGTTCATACCATCACCGTTAACCCTCAAGCTAATGCAACGGTCGACCCAACCTTTTATCAAATTTGCTCAGGTGAGACGACGGACATCGATATCGAAAGCAATTTGGACAATGTTGGTTTTTCATGGACCGCAACAGCACCGGGAACGATAACCGGTCATTCGAATGGAACGGGGGCGAATATCGCTCAGACCTTGAATAATTCGGGTACCACCATGGATACGGTTGAATACATTATTACGGTTTTGAATGCCCAGTGTCCGGGAGATACTGCGGTGGTTTCGGTAGCGGTGCAGCCCGAACTTACCTTTAACGCGAATCCCGACTTCACCGTTTGTCCAGGTTTCCCGATAGATCCGGACGATTACATTACCAGCCCACCCAATGCTACCATTACATGGACCAACACCAATACGAACATCGGGTTAGGGGCATCGGGTAACGGGAATGTTCCAACGTTTACTTCTGGAAATAATACTTCCGGCAGTACCATTAGCGGTACGATTGAAGTAACCATGCAGTTGAACGATTGTCCAGCCGTAACGGATCAGTTTGTCGTGAATGTCAACTCGGCTCCGGATTTTGACTACACTACCACTCCTCAAAACGGGTTGGATTGTATTACGGGCATTGGTGTTATCAACGGTGTGGTGAACCCCAACAACTCCTCGGCTACGTGGTCAGGACCGGGAATTGTATCGGGCGGGAATACCTTCACTCCCGTTATCAACCAGCCTGGACAGTACACGGTTGAGTTAATTAACAATAATAACGGTTGTATTTCCAATTTTGCCGTAACCATCGAACCGCCGACACTCATCAACATTACTTCGGTAAATATTACGAATGTGTCGTGTTTTAACGGGTCCAACGGAACGATAAGCATTAATACGGATAACGGGAACGGCTCCAACATTAACTATGATTGGACGCCCTCTTTAGCGAATTCGGCGAATGTGAACGGACTTAGTTCGGGAACTTACTCCGTGGAGGTGACAAATGAAGACGGGTGCATCGATGATACAACCGTGGTGATTACACAACCAACGCAAATTACCATTGCTCAAATTGATTCAACAGGTTCGGAGTGCTTGGAGGCTAACGGTAGTTTGACCGTGGTTGCAGCTGGAGGACAGGGAGGTTATTCTTACAGTTGGTCTTCTGGAAATAACGGTCCTACAGCCAATAACATTGATGCCGGGACCTACACGGTAACGGCAACGGATGCCGCTGGATGTTCCGTTTCTGAGAGCTATGATTTGGGATGTACACCGTTGATTCCAATTGTAATTCCTCAATTCCTTTCTCCTAATGGAGATAATTTAAACGAACTTTGGATTATTCAAAATATAGAACAGTATCCAGACATTAAAGTAAAAGTATACAACCGTTGGGGTAATGAAGTATTTGAATCAAGGCCTTACAACAACGACTGGAATGGGCATTTGAGGGGAACTCATCCGAATCCGTTACCTGCAGGAACGTATTTCTACTTAGTGGATACGAATAAGAAGTCACAGGATATTTACCAAGGATATATTGAAATTCAGCCATGATGAAAAAGATTGCCATATTATTTTACGTTGTTCTAGCCAGTACGGCCCTTTGGAGTCAGCAAGATGCGCAGACCTCCATGTACTTTTTCAATCCTTTACAATTCAATCCGGGTTATGCCGGAAGTCGGGGTACGTTTAACGTTACCGGGGTCACTCGTGCGCAGTGGATTGGATGGGAAGGTGCACCGAATACCCAGTTTTTATCGTTCCACGGACCGGTTTTACGCCAGAACATTGGATTAGGTGGGAACATTGCTTACGATCGAATTGGTTCGCGAACTGCGCTGAATGCCATGGCGAATTTCGCATACCATTTGCGCTTGAACGAAGACAATATGCGTTTGTCGCTTGGATTGTCAGGGGGAATTCAACAATACGGTTATGATTTCTCGGGATTGATTGTAAATGATCCAACCGATGCGAACTATTTGAATTCGTTCCGTCAAACCAAGGCGAATTTTGGTTTTGGTGCGTATTTCTACGATAATAACTTTTATGCGGGCTTGTCCATTCCTAGACTCATCAAACGAAGCATAGATAACAGTACCGGAAATTCCTATCTGCAACGTCATATTTACTTGACAGGGGGGTATGTGCACAGTTTTGGGTCGACCTTCGACATCAAGCCTTCTGTTTTAGTGAAGTATACGGGCAGTGGTCCAATTATAGCCGATTTGAACCTTAGCGTTCATTTGTATAAACGTTTTTGGATCGGTGGTTTGTACCGTACTACGGATTGCGCAGGATTTAATTTTGCCTACCAAATCAAGGATTGGTGCATGGCAGGATATGCCTTCGATTTCCCGCTGAATGGAAAAATGGTGAATCAATGGGCCACCCACGAACTCATGATTTCTTTTGATTTACGTGGAAAAAATAATGCGATTCAAAGCCCTAGATATTTTTAATATGAAAGCGACAACTATCCTCATTCTTGCGTGTCTATTGTGCTCTTTCCAAGGTTGGGCACAAGAGTACAAAATTAATTATGCCAAAGAACTGTCTTCGGAGTACCGATTTTCTGAGGCCCTTCCCGTTTGGGAGGAATTATTGCTTATTGCCGATAAGAAAAAGTACAAAGAATACTTTATTTTAAGCAAAACTCTTGAGGCTTCATATTTTTCGGAGAATTATTCGAAAACGGTTTATTGGTTTTCTAAGAAACGCAATTGGTTAAACGCGCAAAAGGCGGATAGCACCGAAAAAGAATGGGTTTATTATTTAAACGCGTTACGTTATTGTAATTTGGGCTCGAGATTTCAAGGGGCTTTGGATTCTGCGCTTTCAGCGAATCCCAATTCAACCATTCTAAATGCAAGAAAGGATGGATTTGCTGATTATTTGACGAATGCGGTACGTATTTCCGATTATCAGGTGCGCATGTATAAAAAAGGTTCGAAGGGGGAGGAGTACGGTGCCTTTCCTTACAAAACGGGTATTTTGTTCGTCTCCAACGAATTCAACCATAATGCGATCAATCGAAATTACCCGCGCACCGGTCAATACTATTCGGATGTCGCTTTTTACGACTCTCTGCAGGCACTTCAAAAGTACAAGGTTTATCAAAAGCCTTTTTGGATTGATTTTATCTACAAAAACCGCTGGAGAGAGTTGGACCGAAACCGTTCGCATGATGGTCCTGTTTCGTTTAGTCCTGATAAAAGTTTACTGTTTGTCACCACCAATTTCAGCGAAAAGGATAAAACGGATACGGTGAAATACCGTCGATTGCAACAGCACGTTTACCGCATGGATGGAGAAGAGATGGTTCAAATTGAATTCCCTTTCAATTCGCCGCAATTCAGCACGGGACATGCCACAATGGACCTCGATGGCAATGTTTATTTTACCTCCGATCGACCCGGTAGCATGGTAAAGTGGACGTCTTGGAATGGTAAAAAAGTTGATACGGTTTACAGTACTGATATATGGAAAACTACCTATGTCGATGGAACATGGTCTGCTCCTGAAAATCTTGGAGCAACCATTAATACGGTAGGTGATGAGATGTTCCCGTTCATCTCCAATTGGGGGGTGTTATATTTCAGCTCAAGCGAATGGGGAAGCATGGGCGGATTGGACATTTTTAGTTCCGAGTTGGACGGAAGGAAACCAGAACACATTGGAGCTCCTTTAAATTCTACGTCGGATGATTTCTCCTACTACGTCGATGAAGAAACGGGCAACGGTTATTTTTCAACGAACCGGGATAAACTTGCCGACCGCATCTACGCATTCAAGAAACCGGTTTTCAAAGCTGATTTAGTGGTTTCGCTGGCCGATTGTAAAGGTAAAGCCCTCAAGAATACGGAAATAACCATTACCGACTTGAACAACGGTGAAGCAACGGTTTTGGCTACCCTCGACAACGGTCAAACAGAAGCATTGGCGTTGAAACGAAATCATGAGTATAAGATTGTTTACGTAGGTACGGACGTTTTGACGGGAGATTCTACGACGTATAAAGCCACTGAGTCCATTAGCGAGATGGTCAATTTCACAACGTATTATAAACGTTTCATTTCAAAAGTAACGGTATTGGACAGCGTTTCTAAACCAATGGATAATGCAGTTTTTGAAATTTACAGGTCGAATGGTTCTTCTTTTTCCATTAATTCAGACAAAACAGGTTCATATTCTTGGAGAAATGAAGGTGTAGATAAAGTTGATTCATTGGTGGTTAGTGCGATAAATTACGTGAATGGTAGCTTGGCGATACCCAGTGTTGAAAACAATAATTGTATTGATACGGTATACTATACTATTGCCATGAAAACGATTTCCAAAGAGAATTTCATCAATATAAAGAGAATCCTATACAATTTTGATAAGTATTTCTTGCGTCCAGAGGGCAAACAGGAATTGGATAAGTTGGTTGCATTCATGAAGGCACACCCCAAGTATCGAGTTGAACTTTATTCGCATACCGATTCCAGAGGTTCCGATAAATACAATATGAAACTTTCGAAGAATAGGGCTAAAAGTTGTGTAGATTATATCGTAAGTAAGGGGATAAGCAAAGATTTAATAACTGCCTTTGGTTTTGGCGAAACCCAACTGGAGAATCATTGTTCAAACGGTGTTCCTTGTTCAATAGAAGAACATCAAAATAATAGAAGGACTATTCCCAAGTTATTCACTCAATCGAATGAAGCTCTTGACAATAACAAGTTAAAGGAATAACATGTCTTCCGAAGAATCGCAGACGCGGATGAATGCTAGGCCTCCTAAGAGTTTAATGGTTTTATTGGTCCTTACATGGGTTAATACCTTGTTTTCCATCGTTACAACGATTTTCACTTTGATTTTTATGCGCCCAAGTGCTCAGGACCTCGAGCAAGAGAAATTGGAAATGGCCAAATCCATCGTGGAGCTGAAAAAGTTAGGCATGGACTCGTTCGTTAGTCTTTTGGAACGTCTTCAGGCAATGACAGAAGCCATGCAACCTTATTTTGTTCAAAGCAATTTGGTCAATGTTCTAGTGTTGGCAGGCGGTGCTGTTGCAGCTTGGTTCATGTACCAGAGAAATCAGCTTGGATTTCATCTTTACATTATTTATAATCTAGCCTCAGTAGGTTCGATATACCTGTTCATCTCACCCTCCCTGATTCCTTCGGTTATCATCTTGGTTAACAGCTTACTTTCCGTGGTTTTTGTCCTCCTTTACGCCAAACATTTACCTTGGTTGAAGGACCAGGATTAAAAAATCTTCCCTGGGTTTAAAATTCCTTTAGGGTCGAATACCCGTTTGATTTCCCGCATCAGTTGTAAGGTTACTTCCGGAAAGGCAATGGGCATATAGGGCTTTTGCACGTATCCAATCCCGTGTTCCCCAGAGAGGGTACCCCCAAGTCGCACAACCTCTTCGAAAATCTCCGTAATCGCTTTCGGAAGCTCTTGAGTCCATTGCTCTTCGCTCAAAGCTCCTCGAATAATATTGACATGCAAATTCCCATCACCAGCATGACCGTAGCACACCGATTTAAACCCGTAACGCTCCCCCACCGATTTTACGTGGGTTAGCAAATTGGGCAGTTGGTATCGCGGAACAACGGTATCTTCCTCTTTATACACCGATTGGGTTTTCACCGCTTCGCCCACTTTCCTGCGCAAATTCCATAAGGCGGCCTTTTGCGCCGCGGAATCGGCAAATAGGATTTCATCGGTATCGAAAGATTCCAGTACCCCAAACAAGTGTTCCGCTTCGCGTTGAAGTTGTTCCTCGTCGAATCCGTCCAATTCAATCAGTAAATGTGCTTGATGGTTTTCCGCTACGGGAACTGATTGATCCTGGGTAAAATCCTTAGCCCAAAGTAAGGCATCCCGTTCCATGAACTCCATGCCACTGGGAATGATGCCGGCTTTGAATATCGCAGGTACCGACTCGCATGCCACTCGAGCGTCAAAAAATGGTACAAGGAATAGCACGTCGTGGGTGGGATGGGGGAGAAGGCGTAAAACAATTTTCGTGATAATCCCTAAGGTGCCTTCCGACCCCACCATGAGTTGCGTGAGGTTGTAACCGGTGGCGTTTTTAAGGACATTGGCGCCCGTCCAAATGATTTCTCCCGTGGGCAAGACCACTTCGAGGTTCAAAACGTAGTCTTTGGTTACGCCATATTTTACGGCTTTTGGGCCTCCCGAATTTTCGGATACATTCCCTCCGATGAAACAGGAACCACGGCTCGCAGGATCAGGAGGGTAGAACAATCCAACTTCTTTCACGACTTGTTGAAGGACCTCCGTAATCACTCCAGGTTCGGTAGTTACTTGAAGGTTGTCGGTATCAATATTTAGAATCTTGTTGAATTTCTCCATAGAAACCAAAATCCCACCGTGTAAAGGCAAACAGCCGCCGCTCAGTCCGGTTCGAGCTCCCGCAGGTGTCACCGGAATACCTTCATGGTGACAATACTTTACAATTGCCGAAATTTCCTCCACCGTCGTCGGCAACAACACCAATTCGGGAGGGAAGACATAATCTTCGGTTTCGTCATGACCGTATTCACGAAGTTGTTCCGGATCATGGTGGCTCTTTATTCCCAAGGATTGGAAAAAAGTACGATGCGTTTCGTTCAAGTGTACCATATAGTGCAAAAGTGGGAATAAATATTCAATTAACTTCCCCCGATATCTTGGCCTTTTTGCCTATTTTTACCTTAAATTATTGCTTTGAAAGATACTTTTATCATTGATGGAATTCGCACTCCCATAGGAAATTTTGGGGGAGCTCTATCATCGGTGCGAGCCGACGATTTGCTAGCCCATGCGATGAAGGCGCTTCTGGAACGGCATCTCAATTTGGATCAATCTTCCATTGAAGATGCGCTCATGGGCTGTGCGAACCAAGCGGGAGAAGACAACCGAAACGTCGCCCGAATGGCCACCTTACTTGCAGGTTTACCGACGTCCATTGGTGGCGAGACCGTAAACCGCCTGTGCGCATCTGGAATGGCGGCTGTTGTGAACGCTTCACGTGCCATCAAAGACGGTGCAGGAGAATTATACCTTGCAGGGGGCGTTGAACAAATGACCCGAGCACCTTTTGTGCTTTCCAAAGCTGGGGCTGCCTATGGTCGTGATCAACAATTGTTCGATTCTTCCTTTGGATGGCGTTTCGTTAATCCAATGATGGAACGCCTATACGGGGTCGACAGCATGGGGATGACCGCTGAAAATCTCGCCCAAATACACCATATTTCCCGGGAAGACCAAGATGCCTTTGCTTTTTGGTCGCAGCAAAAAACCGCCTTAGCACAAGAAAAGGGCTTTTTTAACGGGGAGATCATCCCTATAAGCATTCCTTCGAAAAAAGGATATCCAACGGTGGTATCCCACGATGAATTTCCGAAAGCCACGACCACCCTCGAAAAACTTGGATCTTTGCGTCCTGCCTTTAAAAGTACGGGAACGGTAACTGCGGGAAATGCGTCCGGATTGAACGACGGTGCAGCCTGCTTACTCATTGGTTCTTCTGAAGGAGTTTCGCTCTCCGGTGCCTCGCCGCTAGCTCGTATTGTGAGTGCGGCCATCAGTGGGGTAGAGCCACGCATCATGGGCATTGGTCCGGTAGAGGCTTCCAAAAAAGCCTTGCAACGCGCAGGACTTACCTTGGATCAGATGGATGTGATTGAATTGAATGAGGCCTTTGCCGCCCAAGTGTTGGCGTGCACGCGTTCGTTGGGTCTTGGCGATAATGACCCGCGGATCAACCCGAACGGAGGTGCAATTGCTTTGGGACATCCGCTAGGAATGTCAGGAGCACGAATTTTATTAACCGCGGCGCGTCAGCTTAAGGCTACCGGAAAACGTTATGCGTTGGTTTCCATGTGCATCGGCGTTGGACAGGGTTATGCAACTATTATAGAAAGCGCGTCATGAAAGCGGGGTTGATGTTACTTGGAATGCTCCTGGTGTTGGTTAACTGCACCAAAAAACCAACTCGATGGGAGGTGGACCTTGGAGCACCCTTGATTAATGATACCTTGGATTTGAGCCGATTAACTTCCGACAGCGTCTTGGTAGCGAATGCCCAAGGAACCTTGGATTTGGATTTTACCAAGACTTTACTTGATATAGGGTTGGCGGATTTGATCTCGATTCCTGACACCCAGGTGGTTCAGACGTTCCATTCCAACTTTGCGGTAAATGTGCCTCCCGGTTTCAACGTTTTCAATCAAAGCGAGACCCATACCATTGAACTTCCCGGAGTGCAATTAAAAAAAGTTCGCGTGTTCAGCGGAGGCATACAGTTAACGGTGTACAATCCCTTGCCCACCGCAGTGACGTTTGATGTGAGCTTGCCAGGGGTTAGCCTTAACGGGATTACCTTTCAACAAACCGTTACGGTGGCCGCAGGGGATAATGTAAACCCCACCCCAGGAAATGCGAATTTCGATTTGGCAGGGTATGAAATGGACCTTCGAGGTCCGAATGCGGTAGATTATAACGTGCTTCAGGCCAGCGTCACCGCAGTATCGGATCCGAATGGGCCGACAGTGAATGTAACCCCTGCCCAGGAGTTCAAGGTCGAGGCCACTTTGAAGGATATTGCCTTGGATTATGCTCGAGGTTATTTTGGCAATCAGCTGTTCAGTGATACCGTGCTATTAGACCTTCCGATCATGGAAAAAGTGGAGTCAGGATTAGTGGATATTCAATCGGTTCTATTGGGATTGAGCTTTTCCAACGGAACTAAAGTGCCCATTCGAGGTGCAATAACTCAAATCGCGAACATTAATCCAACGGGGAGCACGGTTGCCTTGAACGCTCCGGTCATCGGGCAGGATTTATATTTAGCTCCTGCCACGGGTTCTTGGAATTCTTTGAATCCTTCGACCCAACAAGTTCAGGTGAATTCTGGCAACAGCAACATTGAACAAGTGATGGAAAACCTCGGCTCGAAATTTCAAGCCGGATATGCGATTGAAATAAATCCCAACGGTAATTTAAACGCGGGTTGGGACGAGATTTATTCTACGAGTAGGATCAAGGTGGTATTGCATGCTCAAATGCCCTTGCAGCTCCAAGCGGATCAATTGACCTTGGCGGATACGTTTCAGGTTTCCCTAAAACAGAACGGGGCAAAAACCCGTGTGGTTGGCGGTTATTTTCAACTCGATGCGGCCAATGCATTTCCAATGCAAGCGCAATTCAAACTGAGTTTCCTAAATGCACAGAAGTCCGTCATTGACGAGTCGGTGGGAGACGCCCTGGTGTTGAGTTCTCTGGCGGGCATGCCTAATGCAAGCGGGATTTTAGTGAAAAATTCTACAGTTCGATTTTATGTGTCGGAAAACTTGATGCAGCACATCAACGAATTGAAATTCCTTCGGGTTGAAGCCATTTTAAATACGCCCGTCGCTTCTGGCGCATCGAACCAAGTGGTGGCAATTCCAGTAGGGGCGTTTATGCAGGTAAAGGTACAAGCGGCATTGAAAACTGAAATCGTGTACTGATGGGGAATAGAATCATTTGGTGCAGTATTTTTTTCGCGGTTTTCGGAGCCAAGGCCCAGCTTCTTCGCAACTACGATTTTGATACCACGGTCAGCGCTCGCCAGTTGTTGCTGGTGAACGGTTCTTTGGAATACGGTGGTTCGGCCATGGAAAATGGCATATTCAATGCCTTGATTTTTGGAGGGTTCATCGATAGTTTAGCGAAAGAAGCTTCGTTGGAAAACCATAAATCGGTCAATGTGGTTGGCTTTGAAGGCACGGCCAATGCACGCTATTATTGGAGTCCAAAGTTCAAGAACGAACGCTATAAGCATTTCATGGTTGGGCTTCGTTACGGACAAAATTACCTTGGATCGTTAGCTTACACCTCCGACCTGTTTCGATTTGCCTTTTACGGCAATACCCCTTTTTTAGGAAAGTACGCTGATTTTTCAGGTTCCGAAATACGTTTTATTGGCTTTCAAACCTTGGGATTCAGTGTGTTGGATAAACGATCTCAGTCGTCGCTAAGTTTGAATTTAGTGGGTTTGACTTCATACGTACGCGGTTCCTTGGGAGATCAGAATCCCATGAAGTTTTATTACTCGGAATCCGGCGATAGCCTTTACGGAATTTGCAGTGGTGCCATAGAACGCGCCGCGTCGCCTGCCTATTTCAAAGGTCTGGGCATGAGCGTTGATTTTGATTACCGTTTTAATGCTTTAGGAGAGGAGAGCGGTCGGGTGCACACGATGCAATTCAGCGTGAGTAATTTGGGCTTCGCCTTCAGCAACCGATATACTTCTCAACGCATCGATACTTCGTTCGCCTTCGGCGGATACAGCATCAACGATATCATCGACCGAAACGGTTTATTGGCTCCCGGCTATTCTTTTGAAGACAGCTTAACCACCGTTAGTTCTTCAAGCAAGTGGATTTTGTTGCCCATGACCTTACAATTGAATAATGTAGTTGGACTTCAGGCAAAGCAGATTTTGCAGCCAACCTATGGTTTTCGATTGACCTTTATTCAAGGGTTTATTCCTCACGTTTATGCGGGATTAAATGCAAGAATAGTAAAAGGCCTTCACTTCGGAATGTGCGCCAGTTATGGTGGATTTTCCGGCATTAAGATGAATACTTCGCTGGTGTATCACCGTTCCAAGTTTTACGTGGGTCTTGGCAGCGATAACGTATTGGGCTTGTTGTCGAAACGAGCCTTTGGACAAGCTCTTTCAATCCGTTTACGATGCGATATTTAGTGTACTTCTTCTTCATGCTGAGCACCTGGGGAGCTGCGGCTCAGATGAGCTTTTACCGCCAATATTCCGGGTCGGAATACGATTTTGGTCAGGGGGTTGTACAATTGCCGGATAGCAGTTATGCCATCACAGGGAGAAGCGGAAGTTGGGGGCTCAATTCCGAGGCTTTTATTTTAAAAGTTCACAAAGACGGTTCGTACGATTGGAGCCAGCATTACGGGGGGGCAGAATTCGATCAAGGAAGAAGGATTTTATCCCTTCCCAATCAAGGATATTATCTTGCGGGAAGTTCTTTATCCGATCCGGTGGCAGCATACGACGTTTATCTCGTTAAAACGGATTTAATCGGTGAATTGCAATGGGAAAAAAGGGTAGATTTAGGCGCATGGGATTTTGTTGCCGATGCGGTTCTTGCTGCAGATTCAGGAGTGCTATGTGTAGGTTATTCTCAGGCTTCTTCTTCAAATGTTACCCGAGGTTTTGTGCTTCGATTGGATCAAAACGGCGATACTCTGTGGTCACGTTATGTGGGCACTCAAGCGCACAACTCGGTGAATGCAGCGTTGTTGTTGAACGATACTACCCTCGTAGTTGCCGGAACCTATTACAACCTTGATTCCACCTTGAATAAAGGGTTTTTAGCCGCATATCATGTCAACGGCAATCCCTTGTGGTTTACGTCGATTGGCGATAACGGTGCTTTTGGTATTACCGACCTTACCCTCAACCAAAACCGCTATAATTTAACGGGATGGAAATACTATGCAGCCCTAGGCGAACACGATAATTATTCGGGCAGGTATGAGTTGAACGGCAGTTTGTTTTATGAATCCGTGTATGTGAATCCCGGAGATGTCATCCTCGACGAAATTACCCTTAACGGAGCCCAAACGAAGTTGTACGTCGGTTACCGCAACGAAAATTTGATCGATGCTACATTTGGGATGGACGTAACTCTGGGAAGATTTAATACCAATTACGATTGGGACAACGGACCGATTTACATCAACCATGGCGGCGATGAGAAAGTAGAACAGTTCATTCCTACTTCCGACGGTGGGGCACTGGCCGTTGGCTGGATTACCTATCCCATGAACGGTGGTAATTCCATTTTTCTGATGAAAATAGGTCCCAACGACGAATTCCAAACGGTGATGGGGAATGAAACGTTTTTGCCTCTGGTGGAAAATCCAGACCTAACGTCCTTACCTTTTACCTTGTATCCCAATCCGGTAGAGGATTACCTTCATCTGTACCTTCCATCAGCCATCGACGCGATGCGCATGGTTGATGCCCAAGGTCAACTGCTGCTGGAACAGCCCTTAGCGATTGGATCTCATACCTTGGATGTGAGCCATTTGCGTGCTGGAATGTATTTCATTCAATGCGGTCAAACCACACGTAAATGGGTGAAACGATGATTCGATGGTTCTTGTTCGCGCTTTGGGCGGTACCTTGTTACGGACAAGTCTTGCCAGCGAACCGAGCGGTGGATTGGACTGTCGCGGGATTGAACGATACTAACACCATAGGATTTACCTATTACAATGTGGTTCAAGAAGGCGCTGTGAACGATGGGATTACTCCGGTAAATGCCGTTGTTGATAGCTTATTGGCCTTGAATCAGCCAGTGGGAGTGCATCTTCATTTTCCGGCAGGGAGTTATTTTTTCAATCAACCGTTATCGCTTCCCAGCAATACCCGGATCAGTGGTGCAGGAGCGGATGCAACGCATTGGATTTTCGATTTGGGAGGGTCCGGTCATTCCGTGCAAACTTCAGGAAGCTTGGTGAGTGCTGATAGCAGTTCTCTAACGGTCGCTGGGGTGAAAGGAAATACGTGGATTGTGGTAGCTAATGCCAACGCATTCTTTGCGGGCGCTTGGGTTCGAATTCGTCAGCAGGATGCAGATTTAGTGACCTCGAATTGGGCCTTGAACAGCGTAGGGCAATTGGTGAAAGTCGATAGCGTTGGCGGAGATACCCTTTACTTGCACAGCGCTTTGCGCTTGGATTATCCCTTGAACCGTTTACCCAAGGTGGTGCGTATTACCATGAAACGCAACATTGGGTTGGAGTGTTTGTCTTTTGAGCGTATGGACAATACCGCTCCGGAACAAGCAAGCGTAATTCATTTTACCTATGCGGAAAATTGCTGGTTCAGCGGCTTGGAATCCAACAAAACGACGTTTGGGCATGTGGAATTTGAAAGCGTGGCCAATTCAAAAGTCGAAAAGAGTTATTTCTACGATGCCTTTGACTACGGAGGCGGGGGAAGGGGCTATGGGGTGGTCATGCATTTCACAACGAATGAATGTTTAATTGAAAATAACGTGTTTAAGCATTTGCGCCACAGCATTATACTGCAAGCGGGTTCCAATGGAAATGTTGCTGCCTTTAACCATTCCACCGATCCCTATTGGACCAATGCCAATCCCTTATTGGGAGGGAACTCAGCAGGCGAATTAGTGCTTCACGGCAATTATGTGTACGCGAATCTATTCGAACAGAACGACGTCCAAAACATTGTGATTGATAATTCGCATGGTGGAAACGGTCCCTACAATACCTTCTTACGGAATCGGGCCTCCTTGTATGGGATATTTTTCTCCGACAATACCAGCCCTTCGCAGAACTTCATAGGCAATGAAATTCCGAATACCGGTTTTCCTTACAGCACAGTGAATTACAATATTCTAGGCAACGATCAGTTCAGTTACGGCAATAACAACAAGGGAACCGCAGCTCCCGCTGGAACATCGAATTTACTGGACACTAGCTATTACTACGCGGTAAAGCCAGACTTTGTGCAAGGCTACCAATGGGGAAGAATCGGTTTGCCGAATGCCATGAACAGTGCTAAAGTTCCCGCAACGAACCGCTTTGAGGGCAACGATATTTTTGCTGGAGCCTGTGGCAAGGAAGATTATTATGCAGGTTTGTCGGAACGTGTTAAGCATTCAATTTACCCCAATCCCGTGAGCGAAACCCTGTGGGTTCGAGCTGCTGGGCATGGGGAAATGTACCGAATTTTCGACCTGCAAGGAAGGTTGTGGATGGGAGGAGTTTTAACCACGGACTTACAAGCGATTTCGGTGAGTCACTTGCCGCAAGGAATGTACCTGTGGTCCTGTGGCGAAAGGGTAGACCGCTTCGTTAAAAACTAAGCGGATTCTTGCACTGAACCTTTCTTGGATTTTCGATAGAGGTAGGTCTCATAAATGAAGCGTTTAGCAAAGCGGACCTGTTTATCGGAGTTGACGAGTTTTTTAAATACGTTGGCATTCACACCGAAATACTCATAGGTATCGCCGTTCGTAAACGTGATTTCCAACAAGAGTCCTTTGTGCTTGTAATCCGCAATGCCGCATTCGGCGATGGTAGCGGTATATTCTGCCAAATTCGCTTCTTTGGTTTCTGGGGCGATGCTCACGAGGAAATGATAACCATCGGTTATTTCACGGCCCATAACGGTAGCCTCCGCATGCATGGGGTCGTCCTCTTGGAATTTATCGGGATGCCATTGCTTGACTAGTCGGCGGTAGGTGCTTTTAAGGGGGGCAAGTTCGATAGAACCTTCAATCTCGAATAGTTTTTTGTACTGGTTGATGCGTTTCATTGGAGGAGGAGAAAAAAAGATATTAGAATAAGTGTCCGCTAGTCGGGTGCAAAGATAGGCATAGATTTTCGGCAAAACCTTATCCTAGATGATAATTAATAGAGGGGTACTTTCTAGTCGTTTTTTCGTGTGAGCCTCTATTTTTTACTACATTTATCGTACAAAAATGAGGTCATGAAAACAGAATATAAAATAATTCAATCTCCCTACACTATAGAATTAAGCTTGGAGGTTGAGAAGATGCTCAACGCGGGTTGGACTTTGGTGGGGGGATTAAGTGCACAGGATGGATTTTTTTATCAAGCGATTGTGCGTAAAGCCTTTACTGGGGCGGTTAAATTAGTTGATGCTGGTCCAAATAAGCTAGCTATTGTTAAGTTGGTTAAAGATTTTACTGGATTCGATTTAAAAGAGGCCAAGGATTTAGTCGATGGTGCTCCAGCGATCATTGAAGGCCGAACGGTAGGCAATTTAACGCGGCCTTTCACCGAGGAGGAAGAACGTGAATTTCGAAGTCAATTGTTGGAAGCTGGAGCGAACATAGAGTAAGTTCACCATACAGAGGCTTATTTTGAAAGAACGTATAGCATCGGAGGTATTAAAGGGCAGTGGGGTGGATGGTCCTGTTCTCGAGCATATCTTCGCCTTTCTTTATTTACTGGATCTTGAAAGTCCCCTCGACGAGAGTTATTACCTGAAACACGTAATTCCTCGTTCGGATGGCACGAAGAGGATATTATTCGAACCCAAACCCGTGCTTAAAGCACTTCAGCAAGAACTTTTGCAGGTTTTGTATGATGTTTTGGAGAAGCCTCAGCCTTACACCGAATACTACAGGTTTCAACAAAAACACCTATTGAGCCCTTGTGCCACGGCGTATCGACCGAAAATAAGCGTGATACATAATGCGAATTTTCACCTTGGAAATGAGGTAGTATTAAAGGTAGATATTCAAGATTTTTTTGGGAGTATTCCCGTGGTTAATATGAAGTCCACGTGGGTGGAGCTGCTGTATTTCTGCTCGAACCGGCTCATTCAATCGGGACTCTTAGTCCACCGAATGAAGCGCGAGTTTGTTGCGGAGGTCGTCAACACTTTGGCGGAAAAAATCATCTGCATTACCTCCCTGAACGGGGCCTTGCCGCAGGGGAGCCCAACGAGTGGCGCCATCGCGAATTTGTACATGGTTCAATTGGACCGTAAAATCCTCCATTACAGCGTGCGAAATCGCTTGAATTATTCGCGGTACTCCGATGATATGACTTTTTCGGGGGGGGCTGAGGATTTGAAAACAGGAAAGATCCTCCATTTTTTAAACGGTTTACTGGGGCGCAACGGCCTCTGTTTGAAACGTTCTAAAACCCAAGTGTTGCGCAAGCACAAGCGGCAAACGGTAACTGGGATTGTCGTTAATGCATCAAAGAACGCTGGAAGAACCTATCAACGAAGCGTGCGGCAATCCATGCATTATTTCAAAAAATTTGGAAAGGAACACGCGCTGCGTACCCATCCAACTTTGGACGCATTTCTCCGAGAAATAACAGGGCAAGTAGCTTGGATTCTCCAAGTGCAAAAGTCAAATTCGGAATTTCTACGTTACAAGGCAGAACTGAACATTATTAGCCGTTTTCATCGACAAGGGAAACCTGTTGCTGAGGCAATGGATTATTTGCGGAGTTTGGTACAACAGGCAGAGCAATGGAAGGCAAACGAAACCGTGGTGATAGGAGGCTTGGAATGGAAAAAGGAATCCGAAGTCTATGAAGGAGAGGACATGGATGGAATTTATACCTTTCAGCGACGGGGCCAACAGCGTTCGTTTTTTACCCGAGAAGCCCTCGAAAAGTACCTAAAAAATCATCCCGAATGGAGGTTGCCTACCTTGCACGAGTATGAGCGGTATTTTGACGAAACGCGGTACCATGACCGAATCCAATTGGGATTGACCTTGCCGAGCGATCCCCGGTATAATGGGATTGTTAACGGCACGGAATTCCTCCATTTTAATCGGGTTGCTGCCTACTGGACGAGTGAACTCCGTCCTAGAAAGACGCTTACCAAGGCTAAAAACCGAGTTGGACGAAAAGTCTTGTGCGTCGCTGCTAAAAATTGGCCTATACATCGTCATTTTGCGAAAATTCGTTGCGACCTGTCCTACGTAAGGCATGATCATGTAATGGACCTACGCGTTCCGGTGAATGTGCCAGGAACCAAGGAATATAGTTCTTCCTCCGACGATACCCAAGTGCTCTTGCCGGAAGAAGCTTTCTCGGTAAAATTGGTGCGAGAAATAAGGCCCAATGATCCCTTGACCAATTTTCAAGGTACGGAATTTGCCTTAAGGAAATTAGCCACGAGCAGGTACACGACGAATTTTGAGGGACTTCATATCGCGGATATACCTGTTGAAATTTTGTCGGAATGGAAATCTTCGTCCATGCTGTTTTCCAATAATCAAATCGAGCACTTCGACCTTCGGAATGTTCCTCCTGTGAAGCTCCTAAATTTGGAAAACAACCGTTTAAAAGGGTTCGATTTTACCACCTTGCCCCCCGGGTTACAGCATTTGATGCTCAGAGGCAACCCAGGACTGAAGGGAGCGGAAATTCCTTGGTCTCAATTGTTGAGGCAACTGCACGAGTTGAGCTTAGATGACTTACAGGATTTAGTACGCACGATGCCGCTGGAATCGATCTATTTGCAGGCCTTAGGTGGGGAAGTTTGGACTATCCTTGAAAACGAACAGGAGTTAGATGCATTGATCGGACAACAAAAGCCGGTAAGCCATTTATTGGTTCGGTATCGAGTAGGGGTTGATGCCTTGGATGCAAAGACCTTATTCGAGAAATTGAACCGTATTGCTCCAAAACATTTGTACGTTTGTTTTGAGCCCCAAGATGAAGGGTTACGACGTCGATTGGATCGCTTGAAATCCGTGACATCCTTATGGGAAAAGGAGATAGAAGAACTTGATGGGTATGTCAAAAACCTTGCTTCACAAAAGGATATTGAAACGCGTGTAACCTTATTTCCAGAACATTTAGCCGACAACAGGATTCAGCATCTTATTATTGATTTTTCGTGGTTGCCGAACCTTTGTTTTGAAGGTGATTTTCGGATCAAGCCCGATAGTTATCACTTGTTACATCCTGGAATACCTACCCTGCTTCTCCCAGCGACAAGTCAGCGTTTTCATCGTCCGACGGTTTTGATAAAAGCTATTGGAAATAAGATAGTTCCTGCCCAAAATGATTTTCCTGAATCGGTGAGCCTTGATGTACGCTATCCTCTCGGCAAGACGCATCCTAAAATCCGTTTGTCCAACCTACATACCTTGGTGCCGATGCGTCAGGAACACGTGGGAGACTTGGTTTTAGTGCTCAGTGAAAACATCAGCAAACGATTGGAAGTGGGACGCATAAAAGAGGTTTACCCGAGGGCCTATGAACTTAAAAGAAACCTGAAGAATTGGGTGAGTTTAATAGGGTATAATACCGATAAAATAGCCTTTCGTAAACGTATTTCATCGATGCCCTTGTTAGGTCTTTCTTTGCGATTCGATGTGTACAGCTTGAGCTTTCCCATTGAAACGGTATCAAAAATCAACCGTTTTGGGCCCATGAACCTTGCTTGGGATCCTCATGAAGGTGTTTTAAAATACAACGAAACTGAAGTAAAGCGATTTTTATTTGAGGATAGTCCTGTTGCTGAAGTTGCTTTTCTCAAAATTTTCGCCAATAAAAGTCCTACGCCTCCAGCTCGAGTATGTGATTCCCAAGGCAAGAGGAATATGAATTTGCCTTATGTAATTCGTAGGAACGTATATGCTACTCGAGCATTCGATCGAAGTGAAACCATAGCTGCTCTTAGAACCGGTGAAAGGCTAGCGATTTCCTTGCCCAAACCTTATCGACGGGATCGAGAAATAATGCTTGCAGCGGTGGAAGCGAATCCTTTCGCCATGGCTTTTGCCCACAAAGCCTTGAAGCAAGATGCAGGATTTATCTTGGAGGCGATGAACATTAGCGTGCGTACCTTGGTGTTTCTCTCGAAGGATCTGTTCAAAAGCCGAAACCATCCAAACAGTGCCCTTCAACAAGTGTTGGATGCTCTTATAAAACGTTTCAATCCTGAAGATTTTAATTTCATTGTAGGTCGTTTATCGAGGCACATTAATATTGAAAAGGAGCCGGTTTATCGCTTCGTTTTAGAACCGAAGCCTTTGGACTCAAGTGCTGTTTTAATGTCCTTCGAACAGGAAAAAAAGATCCTTAATAACCGTTTCTGCCAACGATCAGGTATGTACAAACCCATTCGCGGTTATTTCTTTAAAGAAGCTGAACGTCGTGGATTCATCAATGTTAACGGTTATTTTAATGATTTTTGTAAAGCGCTTGAAAACAAAGATGATGTAACCTTTCTTGATCTCAGTTTTAAGGCAGTAGAGACCCTTTATGAGTTGGAAAATTTACCTCATTTAAAGGTGTTGAAGTTAACCGAAAGTAAGTTGATGAACAGCCTACCGGTTTTAAATTCCTTGGAGGAATTGAACGTCAATCGTGTTGCCAATTTTTGGAGTTACCATGAGGGCAATACAATGCATCAACGGTTCCCGAACCTTAAGCGTTTGGAAACCAAGTTTATCTATGTTAATATGCTGTATATTGCCGATTTAGTCGTCCACCATCCTTGCTTGGAGCACCTTTCCATTTCGGTAACCTATGCAGATGAATTAGAGGAAATCAATGCGATAATCGAGAAAGTAAAGGCCCTTGGAAAGGTCATTGAAATCGTTTTGGATAAGTCGGAGTATATTGGTGAATTACCTTTTTAATGCCATTAGATGGAGGAGTTTTCAAGTAATAAATTAAGGGAACTGTTGAAGGATAAGGCTAACATGGACCAGAATTGCCTGATGATACCCCTTTTTTCCTTCGAAATTGTGGATGAGGTTTGGGATAGTTTTTATCGCTTTGATTCCAACGTAGAGAACAGCGAGGATTCCGAATTGTTGTCTTTTTTTCAATTCCTGTTGATTGCTTTTGGAGCAGAAGGCAGCTTTGCTGCTCGCATTCGAAACGGCGAAGTTCATCACCCCCTTCCTTGTTGGACCAAGTCGGATACCTTGATCATCACTCCGCTTTTTGAAAAAATGCCTTATGGAGTGGTAAGTCAATTGGTGGAGGCCCTTTCGATTCGTCGAATAGTGGTGGAGGCCGCAGGAGCATTGCCCGCAGTATTTGACATGGATTTTAACCTGATGGTATCGCAAATCGTATCGGTTGAATTCAAGGATTTGGAATCGGATTATCAATTGAATTCGACGTTGTACTGCTCTCCGTACTTGGAGGAGTTATCCTTTATTTGTGTTAAAGGAGACGTTTTAACCCGCGATTTTAGCCGATTACGTGGTTTGAGAAAACTGATAATAGTGAACTGCAGGTTGAAGTTCTCAATTCCGCAGCTCCCCCTTTCTTTGGAATATTTTAAGTTGAGCCATTCGAGGTTAGGGAGCCACAAGTTTACGATATTCCCAAAAAACATCAGGGTTTTAGATCTTTCGCATAACGAAATTAAAGAGGTCGTTGGAGCGGAATCCTTGGCATTGATGCATAGCTTGGACTTGTCCTACAATCAATTAGGTTTCCTCGACTTGGGTAGTTTACCCGCCTCTTTAAAGGAATTGAACCTTAGATCCAACCGCATCGAACGGATTGTTGGCAACTGGGATGGGCGAGAAAACCTGCACTTCTTGGATTTAGGGCACAATGCCTTGAACGAATTTCCCTCCGGGTTGGAGCGACTTACAGGGCTCAAGGAGCTCTTGTTATCCAATAATTTCCTAGAAGAACTTTTAGTTGATTTACACGCTTTGACGCAGTTGGAGCGCTTGGATTTACGAAAGAACCGCTTGCGCAGTTTGCCAACTTCGTTGTCGGAAATAAACCGCTTGCTGTATTTGGATTTAGAGGATAATCTCCTCGTAGAGGTATTTGAACTGCTTACCAAGGCGAATTGGGACCAGGCCACGGTGCGGTTAAGGGGCAATCCTTTACATCAAGAACGGCGAAAATTAAGTACATTAACCCACCAAAAAATTGAATTATGAGCCAAGATAATGGTTGTTACGGAGCCTCGGTCAACGGGGGAGAATTGTTGGACCTACTCGGCAAGGTCCTCGAAGCTAATTTAACCTTCGAGGACGAAACCGGAAGGCGACCAACTCCCATTTGCGTTTGGGGGACTCATGGTTTAGGTAAGACCGAAATTGCCATGGAAGTGGCACGGCAAAGGCAATGGAAAATCGCGTATTGTGCTCCCGCTCAGTTCGAGGAAATGGGAGATTTACATGGTTTACCGATGAAAATTGACCCCGACCCCAATGTTTACGGCGATGAGCGAACGATTTATTTGCCGCCGGAATGGGTGCCTAACGACCCAGGGCCAGGGATCTTATTGCTCGATGATATCAACCGAGCCGATGACCGAATACTTCGCGGAACCATGCAATTGCTGCAGAATTTTGAAATGTTTTCTTGGTCCTTGCCTCCCAAATGGCAAATCGTTGTTACCGCAAATCCCGATTCTGGCGATTATTCGGTGACCTCCATGGACGATGCGATGTTGACAAGGATGATTCACGTCACCTTAAAATTTGACGCTAAAGCTTGGGCTGCTTGGGCCTTAAAGGCCGGAATCGACGAACGAGGCATCAATTTCGTGCTGACGTATCCGGAAATGGTCACGATGAAGCGCAGCACACCGCGAACCTTGGTTCAGTTTTTCGCACAAATTAATAACATCAAGGATTTGGTGCAAGAGCGTAAATTGGTGGAGTTGTTGGCTCAAGGGTGTTTGGACTTGGAAACCTCCGATGCGTTCATGAATTACATCGAACAAAGTTTGCATCAAATCCCAAGTCCTGAAGACTTTTTGGCCTCAGAAACACCGTCCAGAGTTCTTGAAGCGGTGGAACGTTTGACGGCTTCGGAGAAGGGGGTTCGCTTGGACCTTTTGAATACCCTCATGAGCCGCATCGGTATCTTGCTTTCGGGGAATTACACTCCGACGCCGACCGCTGCTTCTAACCTGATAGAATTATTGAAAACTGACAAAGTTCCCATCGACCTGCGTTTTGCGTTTCACAAAGAACTGATGAGGGTGCGTTTGTTGAAAAAGCCTTCGATGGAGGCGGTGGTGACGGCGATATCCAATGCAGAGGTGTTGAAACAGTTTGTAGCGATGCAATAATAGTCAATGGAGGCTGAAGTTACCCTTTCGAGGTCCATTTACCAGTTGTTGCGGCGCGAGCCTTTTTATGCCCATATTTTGGCCAATGTCACAAGGATTCTGACCGATGAGGTGCCAACGATGGCGGTGTCTTTTCGTGAGGAGGTTTTTTATTTGTACGTTAATCCACATTTTTTACTGCATGAGCTGAACCCGGGTGAACGGGTTGCGGTTTTGAAGCACGAAGTGTTGCATTTGATTTTCAAACATTTGTTTCGGGTCAAAGGAAAGCATCCAAAAATAGAGAACATCGCCGCGGATTTAGTGGTCAATCAATACATTGCTCCATGGAATCTACCAAAGGGTGCCATTCTCCTGTCCACCTTCCCTGAACTGGCCTTGGAGCCCTTGGGTTCTCTGGAATATTATTACAACGAATTACTCAAATTGTTGGAAGATGGAGCCGAAGCACAATATCCTGAAAGTTGCAAGGCCTTGGATAGTTTGCAACATGAACCACGGGGTATTGGCATCCATGATGCTTGGGGAAAAGATGGCAGTGAAGTGGCCGAGCGTAAACTCAAGGGAATATTAAATGAGGCGAAGCATAAGTCTTCCTCCTTTGGTTCCCTTCCTTACGACATCCAACGCGCCATTAACGAATGGTTGGCAGCACCTAAAATTTCTTGGAAACAAGTCCTTCGTTTGTTTACGTCATCGTGCGGCAGAACGGCTATAAAGACCACGCGGCGGAAGGAGAGCAAGCGATTTGAAGGAAATCCTGGAAGGCGGATTAAGCGTTTGCGAAGAATGGTCGTCGCCATTGATACCTCGGGATCGGTGGATGAAAAACTGTTGGGTGAGTTTTGGACCGAGATTATGGCCATTTATAAAACAGGTTCGGAGGTGACGGTATTGGAATGCGATGCAAAAATACATGCAGTATACGATGTGCGTCGCACCGGAACCGCACCTACGATGAAGGGGGGGGGAGGCACATGCTTTGAACCGGTGATTGCTTGGGCGAATTCGGCGAGAGGGTATAACGGTCTGATTTATTTTACCGACGGCTATGCCTCAAAACCGCCGCCGTGTAAACTCCCTTTGCTGTGGTGTGTGTACGGCGATATACAGCAAACCGATCATTTAAAAGGAAAAATCATTCGTGTCGGAAATGCCCAACAAGAACCTTTTTAAATTGTGTATCTTTGCAGGAGCGCGGAAAAAGATTTTAGCATTTTGGCCGGCGAGTCGCCGGTCTCGCAAGGTGTTGGCAAAGCGTCAAGCCCTTTATTTGGGGTTTTAAAAGACACGAATTAGAATTAAAGGGAGCAACAACTTCGGTTGCTTTCAAAAGTAAGTCCTAACCGCGCGAAAATGCCTCGATTCCGGGGCATTTTTTTTTGATACACTTAATCCTCCAACTTGGGATAAACGCAAAAATTGTAAAGGGTTGAGGTTCTACCGTCCATGGCGTGTCGAAACGAAATGCAATCCAGTGTACCCCGAATTTCATCAATGTAAATTCCTCTTTTGGTGGTGCGTGATGTGGGTTGAAAATGCATCATCTGCATGAGCTGATAGAACCCTGTAACTCCCAGTTCGGTTAACGGATCACTTTCCTTAAGGCCTTTCCCCATGCACAATTGACTACACCCCACTGCAAGGATCTTGAGTTCTTCGGGGTCGGTGGTTTTGGGTTCATTGAAAAAATCCGTAGATCGGTAGGTTTCGGTCCCTTGTTCCAAGAAAAGCGCTGCCTTGGTGAAGAGGTAGGGGAATTGCTGTTCGAGCGCATGAAGCTGATCGCTTTCGGACAGGTTGTCCATGACTTCGTCCAACGATTGGTGTGGTGGGTTGTTTTCCATAGGTTTAAAAGTAGCAATTTTAGGACTTGTTACTTTTGCTGTGCGATAAATGGCTAGTTTTGATGTGTTTAAACTAAACCATGGAAAAAATACTATTCAACGGACTCGAAGAAGGGGGGACATATCAGATGCGGACCAGCGAATTTAAACCCAAGCAAGGGTATCAATCCATTTTACAAGAGTTTGATTCCCTCTATGAAAGCTATCAAGGCTCAGGCAAGCTATTTTCGGTACATGGACAGGATGCTGTGGTTGTTTTGGCGGATACCCATACATTAGCCCTAGTTTTAAATGACCTGGATTTTACCGATTACAGCGCTTTTGCTGAGAATTTATCGCAATTAAAGGATTACTTATCGAAGGTTGGAATTTCGGCCGAAACGAGCGCAATGTTGGTTCGAATGTTGGAAAACGAGGATTTATCGGTAGGGGGCATCATAGGACAACTTGCTGAACCTGGACAAACCATCACGGTCCAATGTATGGATTCCTTGTACGGGAATAACGAATACGAAATAAATGTTTGAGCCTTAGAAAGGCGTTTGATGATGGGTTCTGTTTATCTAATTCAACAGCAAATCAACCATCAACCGTTGATGTACTTGGATGTCTTGGAATAACCATTCTTTCCCCGCATCTCGAAGATCTGCATTGTCTTTACATTGTTGTAGCATGATCAAGAATTTGAGCGATGCAACGCTTACTTGCCGAATCTTGCCGGAGGCATCGAGGTAATGTTCCCTTTTGACCCGCGGAGTCCAATTGGATGCCGAGCTGTTGACATCGCTACCAATCATAGCATAGTTGCCGAAGCAATTGATCTGTTCTTGGGTGGGATCACCATTGACCCCTTTGGCATTTGCTTGAGGAAAATAATGCTCTAAACTTCGTCGCGTTCGCGAGAAATAGAAGTGATGGAACATGTTGAGGTCAAACTTGGTACACCCCATGCGGTCAAAAAAAGCGGAGACGACTTCATCGTTTTTAGCCGGATCGCCGCGCAAATCCTCAAAATATCGGTGCCAAATCGCATAATCCAGGTAATTGAAAACAAACAAGGGAATTCCCTTCGTTATGGCTGA
This sequence comes from Flavobacteriales bacterium, assembly GCA_947500875.1. Taxonomy (GTDB): domain Bacteria; phylum Bacteroidota; class Bacteroidia; order Flavobacteriales_D; family Crocinitomicaceae; genus UBA952. The sequence goes on from CANMUN010000007.1 coordinate 43,080, forward strand.
TCCATCGCCGAAAACCGCATTAAAATCAAGGTGCGTATTGCGGATTTGTTCATCGATTTTCCAAATTCCAGATTCATCCTTCACGAGTAAAGTAGCGTCAAATGAACCGGGTTTAGGGACGTTGATGTCGTTTAAATTTTCTGGATTCAGGTAAACGTCCTTGAGGTATTTGTCCGCGAGGCGAAGTACAAAATTGCAGTAATCATCAACGTTTATGCACTGTATGTTTTCCTGACGAAAGAAATAAAACAGGCAATAAAACAGGTAGTTCTTACGCTGCCTTGCGGTAAATGAAACCTCAAACATGGAAAGAAGGTGCACCAATTTAAATTGCGCTTCGTCCTTTCCACCGCTGTTTTTCAAATAGCCGCTCTTTTCCTCTTTATACCAGTGTTGGAGTTTCCATGGGTTGTTGTCTAGCGTATCTTCTTCGTTGGAATGGTGCACGACATAATTATCGAGTAAGAATTTGGCTTTTAGCAGGTTATAACCAAATTGCCTCACGAAATCCTCGGTCAATTCCCCTAATTCATCGAACTCGTTCAGTAAGCTTTTATCGTCCAACGTGAATTTTATCGGATCGAAGGAAGCGTCGTTGGGGTCAGAAATTCGGGTGATTTTGAGCACGATTAATAAAAAATTGGAGAAATCAAGGATGGGCTGAAACGCATCAATCTCATGTGCGGTGTTTTCGGTTTTTTCCGCGCTGGATGCTGTTAAAATATCCTTGATACTAACCGTTTTTTGGTCGGAAGCAGCTGCTGCTGTAACAGAGGGAAGGTCTCCAAATTCCTTCGGCTTAAAGGTGCATAAGTTATTTCCAAAAATCTTTGGGTCGTTGTATTTTTGTTGAATGTAAACGTTCATCTGACTGCAGAATTCCCAGAGCTGATGGAATGTGTTTTTGTCTGCATCGCTTGAGAGCTTTTCGATCAATCGTGCCTTAACGATTTCGTGTTTTTCCAACTGTTCTCCTCTGGAGTTCATGATTTCAAAATAATGATTCAAGTCAACTTCCCTTGGAACTTGATAGTGGATGATGTGGACCTTGTTCAAGAAATAGGAGCAGAAGTTTGCTGTGTCGTGTACAGGGACAATTTCCTTCAGGGATGCTTCGGCGGACTGAAAGCCATCAACAATTCCGGCGTCCTTTTGGTCGATGTTAAAATGGGGAATGCTCCGGATGCTGTCATTCGATTTTTTGCGTGCACGGTAGGTGAGTTGGTTGTTCAATGGTATGCCCAAAGCATTGAGAATCAAGTTAAGAGTGGTCAAGCGTTGTTGTCCATCGATTACTTCAAATACGTTACCGCCTTTGTGAAATGAAACCAATGTGCCGATATAGTAGTTTTCTTTTCGGTGGATCATGGAATCGTAAACATCCTGTATTAGCGTTGCAATTTCTTCCTTTTTCCAAGCGTAATTTCGCTGATAAATAGGCACCTCATAGGTGGCATTTGCTCCGTTAAAGAGTTCACCAATGGTCAAACTTTTGAGGGGTAAATCGGAATTACTCATTGATTTCCATGAATTTATTCAACTTAAAAAAGTACAAGTAATGCTGATAGGTTCCGTCGGCATCCTGTTCCTCCAGCTTTTGCAAATTGGCTTTAATTCTTTTAAGCGGTACAACCGATAATTGTTCGGAAAGCAGGCCGAATAAATGCGTCGGAGAATCTGATTCAAGGATGGATTTATAAAGGTTCATGGAATTCGTAACTTGTTCCTTCCCGAGGATGTAATTCTGTGCTGATTGCCATCCTAAATTGGTGTACTGAGCGCGCAGGGAGTAGGCCCAAACAAAAGCGAAAACTACGAATTGATCGAGCATTTTTAAATCGTTTTGCGTGGGATGAATGGGACAAAACCTATCAACGTATAGGAGAACAGAGGTATCAAAAAGTAAACGGGCGATTCGGTTACCTACACCGGTTTTGTACTTGCGCAAATCGAGCGTTTTTACCAGAAAATTATCGTTGATGAAATAGCCCACGTATTTGCTGTTGTCTTGAACATCTTTGAGGATTTCATAATAGTGCTTGGTGTATTCAAAAAAAGGTTTTCCAGACAAGATGGGCGCTTCTAACTGAAAAGGTTTTAAATCGGTAAATCCCGTAACCGACGGAATGGGCGATTGATTGATCATGTTCGCGTAGGCGTAGGCTCCTTTGAAATACTGAGCGAAGGGAAAGGTACCTGATTTTGCCAGTCCTTTGAACAGGTGGATGTTGTTTTCATTCAGTTCCGATGCTCGATTTCCTTTGGTCCATTCTTTCAGTCGGTAGAGGTACTCACTGAATAACAGCGACAGCTGTTGCTGATCTAAATCTTCCCAATTTTTCACCAAATCTTCGATTTCGTCCGAGCTTAGGTGGTTCATTTCCCGCAGGTGATAGGCTTTCAATAGGTCATGCGGGTAGAGTTTCTTACCCCGAGCGTTTTGCGCATCAAAAAACTGAAAAGCTTCGGAGATATCATGGGTAATAACCACCATGAATTCACAGTGGCATTGGAGGTATTTCAAAAGATCGTCGCGATCGAATTTTTCTAAATTTCCGAGCCTTCTTTCCAGTGCCCGATAGTTGGAGGAAATGTTTCGACGGTTGATGGAAATGTTCGACAACGGTTGTTCTAACAACGGTAATTCATGAATGCCCATGGCATGAAGTACCAAGGAAAAGGTGATGGTTCGTTGTTGTCCATCAACCATGTTGTAAACCCCTGGTTTTCGTACATCGTGGTGGAGAATGAGGCTTCCAACGCGGTAAACCTCTTTCTTTTGATTTCGGGCATCGATGATGTCATCCAACAGCTGAAGAGCATTTTTGGCGGTCCATTTATACGGCCTTTGGTAGTTGGGGATGCGAAGTTGGATGCCTTGAACGCTATTTTTCGTATCCACTCGTGTAATCTTGTGGTTCAACAACAGGTCTTCTACTGTTGTAATACCAAGGGTAAGACTTGAAGCCATTTGTACCGTATAAACGTGAATGTTGCGCTCAGTAATTGTTTATTGCCGTGCAATCCAAGCACTAAGATACTCGATTTTTGGATTGCTGTCCTTTTCCGCTCCTCAGAACCGAGTCACCCAGATTGGAATTTTCTCCATGGAGGTTAATGTGACGATGAAGAAAGGGAAAAGTATCCTTGGCAGTAACCCGTTCGGTACAAGGTAGATCAATGACATTGGGCTCAATCAAATAAATCCATGGCCCATCGAAAGGTATTGCAATGCGCCTCTACGATGACATTGATATCCGGAGAATACCCGCCGCCAAGCGCAACAGCCACGGGGATTTCGAGGTTCTTTAAGGTTTTGAATACAAATTCATCCCGATGCTTACAATCCGCTAAGCTCACTTCAAGACGTCCAAATTTATCGGTATTTAAGATATCGACTCCTGCTAAGTAAAAGGCGAAGTCGGGTTTAAACGACTCAATAATTTTTGGAAGATGTTCAGCTAAAAGGGCTAAGTAGGTCTCTCCGGTAGTGCCGTTTTCAAGTTCAACATCGAGGTCGGATCGCTCTTTATGAAAGGGATAATTCGTTCTTCCGTGCATGCTAAACGTGAACACCTGTGGATTATTTTCCATCAACTTGGCGGTGCCGTTCCCTTGATGCACATCGAGATCAATGATCAGGACTTTTCGACAATGGTTGTTCTTCAATAAATAATTTGCTGCAACGGCCATATCGTTTAACAAACAAAACCCCTCACCGCGTTCGGCGAAGGCATGGTGGGTACCACCGGCGATGTTCAATCCTGCACCATGCTCTAATGCATGCAGGGCAATGTCAATGGTCCCTTGGGTAATGACTAGTTCTCGGTTCACCAGTTCAGGTGATTGCGGAAATCCGATTTTTCGTTGTTCGGAAGGACTTAATTGTTGTGAAATCAACTTTTCAAAATAACCCGGATTGTGCGTCCATAGCACCACTTCCTGCTCACAGGGATTGGGTGCGAAAAAATGCGCTGGTGTGCAGGTTCCTTCATGGAGCAGTTGCTGCGGAATCAGTTCATACTTGAGCATCGGAAACCGATGGTTTTCGGGCAGGGGGTGCGCATAAATCGGGTCAAAAGCAATTTTTATCATACGCGTTACAAACGAAGCATCTAAGCTTCTAAATCGTTATTATTCACTTGGGACTTGATTAATACCTTGACGTAGTGACGGTTTCGTCGTTCTTTCTTGGCATTGGCCCGTTTAGCTACGCGTTTATCCGTTACGATGAGGTTGAGATCGTTCAAATCGGATAATTCCCGCACGTCGTTGATGGAAGTTCGTTTAGGCACCCATTAAAAACATGCAAGGTCAAGAAATGTTTGAGCTGCGTTCTGGGTGGCTTTGTTATCTAATTGGGCTTAATTCCGTATCTTTAAAGTGCAGATGAACCAGCAAAAAATATCCATTCGTTTTTTTAATGACCGTGAGGTTCGTGCGGTTTGGGACGAGGAAAATTCCAAGTGGTGGTTCAGCGTATTGGATATTGTTTCGGTGCTAACTGATCAAGACGATTATACCAAAACAAGAAACTATTGGAAATACCTAAAAGCCAAACTTAAAAAGGAAAACAGTGAAGTGGTTAGTGTTACTACCCAGTTGAAAATCCTTGCTCCTGATGGAAAAAAACGATTAACTGATATGTTGGACCAAAAGGGAATTGTTGCTTTGGGTAAAGAATTTCCAGGTAAGAAAGCGAATCGGTTTATAGAATGGTTTACCTACAGCGATGAAAGTATTGATGGAAAAAGTAAATCGAAAGCATATGCGTTATATGAGAGTTCATTTATCGAGAGTATTGAAGTTGGAACAACCAAGGGCTTACAACAAATCCATGCGTATCTTTTTGGTGGATTGTATGATTTCGCTGGTCAAATTCGACAAAAGAACATTTCAAAGGGTGGTTTTCAATTTGCGGTATCTCGCTTTTTAGGGGATACACTACAACAAATTGAGGAAATGCCAGAAAGCACCTTTGATGACATCATCGATAAATATGTGGAGATGAACATCGCGCATCCATTCATGGAAGGTAACGGTAGAAGTGCGAGAATTTGGTTGGATTTAATATTAAAGAAACGACTTAAAAAATGTGTGGATTGGAGTTTAATTTCCAAGCGCGATTACATGAATGCCATGGTTATAAGTCCTACCAACAGTCAAGTGCTTAAACTCACTATCCAACACGCCCTTACCGACAAAATCAATGACCGAGAAATGTACATGAAGGGAATCGATTACTCGTATTATTATGAAGAAAATGAGTAGTTGGGAATTACTTCCCCTGGGTGCACCCTTCGATACCTCCTTCGGACTACTCAGGGTGCTGGTAAAACTATAATTTCGGCAACCATCTTTACTCCCAGAGACACCCCGGGCAATACTAGTGAGTAGTGTCAGCTGGAAATATTCGCCGCTACCTCGCGAAGTAGATCCTTCACAGAATCCGCATGGAGTTTGGTGAAGGCAAACCACTTTTTTCCGAGGTCTTTGAGCGATGCTCCGAGGTGATACACTTCATTGTGGTCAATGATTAAAAAGCGGTCGTGGCTTTTGGAAAAGGGAATTACTTCGAAGTTGTTGTATTGTTCGTTGGCTTTTTTCAGGTCCAGTGCTAATTGCTTGCTGGCATTGTTTTCTCCTCTAATAGAAGTTTTGGTGAGGATGGAAACCCGAACATCAGGTTCTTTTTTCGACAATTGGGTAAAGGTTTGTTCATCGATGTAGTTATCGATTAACACGATGCGCTGTTTAGCGGAACGAATTATCCGAGAGGTGAGTTCATAGGCATCGAAGACTTGTCCGTCCATATAGACACCTTGTGTTGGAATTAGTTTCGTGTTTATTTGAAGGTCAATTTGATCCACTTTTTTCGTTAAACCCACTAGATGATCTTCGAGGCGGTTTATGCGGTTGTTCACAGCAAAGCCTTTAAGTAGATAGTTTTTTAATACGCTGTTTGCCCAAATTCGAAATTGGGTACCTTGAATAGACTTTACACGATAGCCCACAGAAATAATTATATCGAGATTGTAGAATTCTATCTTTCGTTTAACCTTTCGATTTCCTTCCAATTGAACTATCAAGTATTCCTTGACAGTTGAATTTTTTTCTAATTCTTTCTCTTTAAAACAATTTTGGATATGAAGGCTTATATTTTGTTTTGTTTGGTTAAAAAGTATAGCCATTTGTTGTTGTGAGAGCCAAACCGTTTCATCTTCCATTTTCACTTCAATCCGCTCAGTAAGGTTATCGGGGTGGTAAATTATTATCTCGTTTTTCATGGGTTATGGTTGAATGCCTAAGAAAACGTAGAGAATGGGTTTTCAGTATTATTTCCTCTGGGTGCGCCCTTCGATTTCCCATGGGTACAAAGCTCCCTGAGTAGTCCGAAGGACGTGTCGAAGGGTGCACCCAGTGGAGAATCATGTCCCTTAACCATGCAACAAAAACTTCATTTTTGAATTAAAGCGGTCCCTGAGCCTGTCGAAGGGCCGCTTTACATCCCAAAGGCACGGAAAATATAATCTTTAAATTAAACATAAGCTCAGCTCTCCCCTTGAGGGGAGATTAAGAGGGGTGACCAAATTCAGAGGCACTTGGATGTTCCGGTTTTTGAGCCGTGCTAAGCCTCGTCTTTTTGGCGGAAGTCGCAGAATCACCGTCAAAACATAGGCTTAGGAGGTGAGAAAATGCTTCGGTTTGTCTTATGATTTAAAATAGAATTATAAATTACCGAAGCAAGGATAAATCCAGGCCTTTCGCTTGCGCTGAAGCTTCAGCGAAGGCGCAGATTTTTTGTTTCTTTTGTATCAAGACAAAAGAAAATAATACCTTTATCCATATGAAACAAATCTCCGTAGTAGCTGCCGTTATTGAAAAGGAAGGCAAAATCCTGTGCGTGCAGCGCGGACCTTCTTCCCTGGAGTACATCTCGCAGAAATGGGAATTCCCCGGAGGAAAAATAGAGGCTAACGAAACGGAGCAAGAGACCATTGTGCGTGAAATACGCGAAGAGCTGCACATGCAGTTTGAAGTAGGGGAGAAGCTGATGGTGGTGGAGCATGCCTACCCCGATTTTCACCTGACCATGCACACCTACCGCGGAACCTCCGCCGATGAACCCACCCTTACCGAACACCTGGCCTACCGTTGGCTCGATCCCGAGGCCTTAGCCTCCTTGGATTGGGCGGAAGCGGATGTGCCGATTGTTAAGATTTTATGGAACGAACCTGTGCCAATTACTGCTAACTTCAATAATCCAACAATGAAATAAAGTTATTTTGATGTTGAAGGCATAGCCACATGATATTTTTTCATAAAAATAAAAATAATTCTAACAAAATTCAACAAGTATTTTCCTATTTTTGATACATGTTAGAAAAGGTTCAGTATGGAATTGACGAAAGCGTAGTAACTACTGCATATTTGAAAGTAAAGTCAGTTTCAGTATTTGACGACGAAAAAATTCTATCCACGTTGAACAATCCGAAATATCCAATTGCTTTTGAAAATGATTTTCTTCTATTGAAATTAAAGTTATGGATGGGCAGCGTTGGGGTCCAAGGCAGTGTTAGTTTATTGCTTCCACCTATCGATTTCGATATTGATGATCTTTGGGATTTTTGTCGAAAGGCAGGAATGTGGGATGTGTGGTCGTTCTTGTCTTTTCAATATCAGTATGACCAGAACTTAAATTCATTCATTGTAATGAATTACAACAGAGGGAACTTTTTTGAAAATGATTTAATGATTTATCAGAGCATTAGGTTGGATGAGCTGATTGTAGAGGAGGAGTCTTTTGATTCAATTGACGATCTTTTATCCTCTTCCCCGCAAGAATTTGAATTCCCAGAGGGAGTAACAGATGATTTTTATTACAAAGGATTTTATGCCAAGGCAATTACAGAGAATTTTCTAAATGTTTTAATGCGAATTTGGGAATTTGAGGTAATTGATAATCCGATGGAGGCTTAACTATGAACGAGACTAAATTACCTAAGTATCTTGACGCTGCCGCAACAACCCCTGTTGATCCTAGGGTTGTGGATGCAATGCTTCCTTATTTTACAGAGATTTTTGGAAATGCGAGCAGTAATCATGTTTATGGTAAACAAGCAAAACGCGCTATTGAAGTGGCTCGTAATCATATTGCTCAACTTCTAAATTCGGATTCAAAAGAGATTTATTTTACATCAGGGGCAACGGAAGCAATCAATTGGGCACTCAAGGGTTTTTTAGAGGCAAATCCTGAAAAAGGAAATCACATAATTACGGTAAAAACGGAGCACAAAGCCGTTTTAAATACGTGTGAATATCTTGAAACGAAAGGATACGAAGTAACTTACTTAAATGTTGATGAAAACGGATTAATCAGCTTTGAAGAATTGCAGCAGGCAATTTCATCTCAAACTGCCTTGATATGTATCATGTATGTGAACAATGAAATTGGTGTAATTCAGGATATACCTGAAATTGGTAAAATTGCTCAAGAAAATAATGTAACATTTTTTTGCGATGCAACACAAGCCATTGGTAAAGTTCCAGTTGATGTAGTCTTAGACAAAGTTGATATGCTTTGCTTATCTGCGCATAAATTCAATGGACCAAAGGGAATTGGCGCCTTGTATGTCAGAAAAGGGATAAGAATCAATCCTCTTATACACGGTGGAGGGCAGGAGAAAGGGCTTAGAGCAGGGACCTATAATACGCCCTTAATTGTTGGGCTTGGCGAAGCGTCAAAAATGGCAAAAGATGAGTTCGAAGGGCGTGTTGAGCAATTGAAAATCAAACGATCCGAAATCGAGAATTACTTTGTTTCAAATAATTATGGAACAATTAACTTCAAAAACCAGCTAACGGCCCCGCATATATTAAGCGTATCGCTGAATGAGCAGGACGCCGAGGACTTTCTGATTGAGAAAAATCAGGAGTTCGTGGCATCAACGGGGAGTGCGTGTAATTCTAATGTTATTATGCATTCACATGTATTAAAAGCGATGAAAATAAATGATCTTGTTAGGTTTTTAAGGATTAGTTTAAAATAAAAATATGATAGAAAATAAAGAAACAGAATTTGAGATACACGGATTTGTAGAACAAGACACCGCTTTAGAGAGTATGAGAGCGTCAGATTTCGATTGCTATTCAGCTTATGGTGAGGTAATTGATAACTCGATTCAAGCGAATGCGACGGATATTCGACTTCAATTCGAGGAGCGAAAAGATAGACAAAACACTACCTCAAAAAAAATAGGAAGGGTTTTATTTGCTGATAATGGTCATGGAATGGATGTTGACCTTCTACATAAATGTTTAAAATTGGGTCATTCAAGTCGATATAATGATCGATCAGGAATAGGAAGATTTGGAGTCGGAATGACTTTAGGAGCAATTCATGAATGCAGAAGGATTGAGGTTTATTCGAAAATAACTTCTGGAAATTGGCACTACACATACCTAGATCTAGATGAAATAAAAGATGGGAAATTGAAGTTTCTGCCAAGTCCGATTCCCAAAAAACCGGATGAAGAATTAGCCGAATATATAATCGACTCAGGTACTCTTGTAATATGGAGTAAATATGACAAGCAATTCGAGAAATACGAAAATATAATCAATCAAAGTGAATTCTGGATAGGCAGAACGTTTAGGAAGTTTATTTGGGGAGAAGCCAAAGGTTATGACTCTGTAATAATTAGAATGAATGGTAGGATAATAAAAGCATTTGACCCATTATTTGTAACAAAAAAATTGACAGGTTTCGAAGAAGAACCACAAGCACAATTATTACCAACTCAAGTTATTTCATGGTCCGTCCCAACGGAAGCGAATTCGAGTAAACAGAAATCTGATATTGATATTAAAGTTTCATTACTTCCAGATGAGTATCGAAGAGATGCAGGCCAAGGAGGTGATAAATTCTCTCAAGAGAGATATATACATGAAAATGAAGGGATATCAATTTTAAGAAATGATAGAGAAGTTTTCTATGGTCATATTCCGCATACTGTGAAATTAGGAAATAGTGAAGCAGATCAAATGGTCAATAGATTTATTGGATGTGAAATTTCTTTTGATGCGGAATTAGACCTTGAATTTGAAGTTAAGAACATAAAAAGAGGTGCAAAACCTGTCCGCGAATTAAAAGAGAAAATAGTTGAACAAATTGCACCTACTTTCAGAAGCTTACGTGAGCAAATTCGAAATAGATGGAATGAAAGGAAAAGGGAAGATGAAGCCAATGTATCGAACGAAAATGCCGAAATAGGCGTATCGGGTACACATAGTTTAACAAATAAATTTTTAAAGGAAACAAAGGAAACTTTACTGAAAAATAACAAAGCTAACAAAGTAGAAAATGATGAAAAAATTGCAAAAAAGGTAAATCCTGAGGCGGATGGTGATCAAATTCAGCAAGTTATCGAAGCATTGAAACAAAATGGTATTACTATCGATGAGAGAGAATTTATCGGTGATGCTTTTATTGATATTGAACACGGGAATCAGTTAAAGACTATTTTTTATAATACTAATTCAACCTTTTTTAAGGCCTATAGTGAAATCCTTGATGAATTAAAAGGCGAAAATGCTGAGCTTGCCAATAAGTATAGAGTGCTAATGGATTTAATTTTTGTTGGCTACATGTTAGCCGAATCAACAATTGATCCTAATGAAAAAATGGATGGAGCGACATTTACTGATGAGATTAAACAATATTGGTCGATTAACTTATCCAAGATTTTAAAGAAATGGAACAGTTAGTAATCGAGGACCAAATAGAATTAACATTGGATATTGTAAATCAAAGAAATTCTCGCGGACTATGATATTGAAGCAATTAAATTTCAGTTATTTAACTAAGCATTTAGGTGTCGATATTTTTAATCTATTCAAATCTACCTTCGAAGCTGTTTCCGAAGATGGACACTTTGAAAACAATTTTGGAGATAAGGAAATAGCTTGCTTGTTGTTTGAACAAACAATTCCTGATAATTTTTTTGAATCTAAAACCAACTTGAGTTTATTCTGTAATGCTTTACCAGAAATTACCCAGAAGAAAATCAGTGGTGATCTGAATTGTCACAGAATCGAGGATCTTAAATGGAACAAAGAAACATCAAACTATTTTATCACTGTATTAGGTCTAAATTCAAAATTCGAATTAAAAGAAGATAAGATAGAAAATGAATTAATCGGCACAGCAATGACATTTGAAAAGCCTGACTTTTCCTTTAAATCCCTAAAGGAATATCAGGCTGGTGTTTTTTATCCTGTTTATGAATATATAAGTCAAACACCGTATGCGAGGTGCATAATCCAAATGCCTACAGGTTCTGGAAAAACAAGAACAGCAATGGAAATAGTTTGCGCAACTATAAATGACAAACAAAGAGATGTCATTTGGCTTGCAAACACCCAAGAGTTATGTGATCAAGCATTTTACACCTTTACAGAAATTTGGACTTTTCTCAGAAAAATAAGGTCTAGGGCAGTCAATCATATGAGGTTAGACTCTAAGCTTGAAGAATCTCCCTTACCGACTTTTCATGTTTCCTCTCTGCAAGGTTTAAAACCTGAATCAATTGAAGAGAAATTGAGGCAGAAAGGAATTGATAGAGATAATCTTGAGTTAGTAATTGTGGATGAAGCACATATTTCCATAGCGCCGACATATAGAAAAACAATAGAGTATTTGATACAAGGTGGTGCTAAATTAATTGGATTAACAGCCACCCCAGGAAGACAATTAAAAAGCTCCGGAAATGATGAAAACAAGTTGTTGAGCGATTTTTATTTCAATAAACTTTTTGAGCTCAGTACAGGAGATGAATTGCCTATTGATTATCTGAGATCAAAAGGAATTTTAGCAAATGCTAAATTCATTTCAATTGAAGGCACAAAAGTTGAAAATATCCTAACATTGAATGAAATATCTAACTGGAAAGAAAATAAAGTAATCCCGAAGAAAATAGAGACATTGTTAACTAATGATGTAAATAGGAATGCGGTTATTTTTGATGAATTAGTGCAGCTTCTTAATAAGGGTAAGAAGATTATTTTCTTTGCAACATCTATAGAACATTCTAAATTAATAACAACATTATTGAATATCAAAGGATTTAAAGCTCAACATTTGGATGGAAACAGCGGCAAATATCGATCGCAAATCATAAAAAGTTTTAAAAATAATGAAACACAAATTCTTTCTAATTATGGTGTATTAAGTACTGGATTTGATGATCCGAAAATAGATGTTGTATTTATGGCAAGACCAACAAATTCAATAGTTCTATATAGTCAAATTATAGGACGAGGATTAAGAGGCCCCATAATTGGAGGGACCGATTATTGTGAAATCTACACAGTTTTTGATAATATACTTGATCTTCCAGAAAACAACGAAATCTATTCATATTTTGACGATTATTTTCAAGAATAATCAAACATATGCTCTTCAAAAGTGGACATAATTTAGATCGTTCGGTAAAAGGATTTATCGAAGCAAATGATCAAATAACGATTTTTTCAGCCTACATAAAACTTGATCAATTAGAAGCGTACAATTTTAAAGGAAATATTGATAGAATTGTGGTTCGTTGGGAGGTTGAAGACCTTGTTAAAGAGGTGTCTGATTTTCAAGTTCTATATGAATTTTGCAAGAATTATAATATTGCTCTGTATCGCAATACAAGAATTCATCTTAAAGCTGTATGGAATAACGAGAATTCAGTTCTTTTTGGTTCTGCCAACCTAACTGGTAAAGGAATGGGGGAGAGGGGAACAAATTTCAATTATGAATTAGCAGGTATTGCCAATCCAATTTCATTTGATGATTTTTCATATTTAAATCACATCATCCAAGTAAGCGAACTAGTTAATGATAAACTTTTTCTTGAGTTAAAGAATATCGTAGATGAAATTGAATTACCCACAATTGATATCCCCGTGCTACCGACAAAAAAGAGTATGGAGGATGAGTTTTTATTATCGCAGTTACCTATGACCGCATCACCAAGTGTGTTCCTTGAAATTCTGGCGGACCCTTATACTTTTTGCCTTGAGGATCAATTAAAAGCAGCGCATGATAAGGCGCTGTATGAGGTGAATATCCAAGCCTCAACAACTGAAATGTATTCACAATTGAAAGAGAAATTTAACAGTATGTCCATAATCAGAAAATTGAAGACGGACATTATGGAAAGTCCGAGAAATTCAATGGGATATGGTCAAGTTGTACGGTGGATTCAGGAAAATACTACATCTGTTCCTACACCCATGAGCTGGGAGATCAAAAAAGAACAATTTGTTAATAATTTATACGAATGGATGTGTATCTTTGACAGTAGCTTTTCATGGGAAACTCCATCACATTCTCAAATTATTTATTATTGTCAATTAGAAGGCTAACTATCCCTTTAAACTAGTCAATTCTTTTTGAAGTTCAGTTTTCAATTCTTCAAATCTTCTTTCCAAAACTCGTTTATAAAAATCTTGTTCAAGTTCTTGCGGACCTTTTGTGAATACTGTTTCGACGGGTAGAGGCAAACAATGACCAAATCTGGCGGCAGCAGAAATAAAGGATAAATAATGTAGTGGCTCGTGAGTTCCTATCTCACGATTTGAAGTTTTTGAAATGAAAGTTCTATTTAGTGGACTGTTTAAAATATGTTTTTTATCCAATCTTAATTCTTTGGTGGATTCATATATGGATTTAGAGCTATTTAATGGACAAATATGATGATCCTCAATTGTCAACTCCCTTTCCTCACCTTTGTACGTGAATTTTTTATTAGATACAATATCCCACGAATTTAAACGAACGACATTTCCGTTTTCTAAGAAGTCATATGGTTGTTTACTAATTATAAATTGAAGTATTGCATTGTGAATGTTGGTATTTATATCAACTTCACTATTGTTTCTTAGTAAAACCTCTTTATCCGAATAATCTTCAACATTAAGTATTTTATCATATCTCTTTTCTATTGCTTGATTACTTTTCCTTAAATGTTCTTTGAGTGTAACCATATCTTCTTTCGATTGCTGATTCTGATCCATTCGATAATATCCGCCAAATAAAGAAGTCCAATACCAATACTCAATTTTATCGATTGCCTTTTTATTCTGCCATGTTTTATCATTTGCCAAGCAATACGCAATGGGTAAAAGCATCAATTTATAAGGAATTTTTTCGATTGAAACAACTCCACATCTGAAATGTAAAAAGGAATATGCCCTCAGTACGCTAGTTATCGCAAGTTGATAATTATCATTAATCTGTTTTTCATTTAATTCTAGAATTTTATTTCTTTTCAAATGGTCAATAGTGATTTTAGCTTTCGACTCATCTAGTCCACAATGCGAAATCACTGATAGCATCTGTAGAAATCTAGATTTCAAATCAGTCGTTAAAGAATTATCTTCAATACATCCTATCAAAACAGGGTTATATTTCGTTGGCTTGTCACCTTGAATTGTTGATGTAATTGACTTTGGTAAATCGAAACCTAATCTTACCTCTTCAACCAGCCTATATGTCAACTGTTTTAATACTCTATTTCTTGCCGATTTTGCAACTACCAAATCATATTCATCCAAAGGAGTTCCGGGTTGATTAATAACTTCAAATATAGCAAACGCACGCCCGATTTCTTTACTTTCAAGCTTCATTTCTACTACTGTATTATTTATTAGTCCAAGGAAAAAATCTGTGGTTTCTTTGATCCAAGCAGCTTTTAAAGAACTCCATGTATCTCTTATTTTTTCTTCATCCTTATTTTCTAAATAATCCTTTATTGAATCATCTATTCCTGTTAGAATATCTATTATCATTGATTCATTCCCTTCAACTTCGGCTTGTATTTCTTCAAGCCGTTTTGAGGCAATTTTAGTGATAACTAATTTTATTAACTTATGGCCATTAACATTAGATATGTCATAAAGTGGAATCAAGAAGTCCTCAGACAATTTATCTGCAATTTTCAATCTTCTTTCAGCTGAAGTACAATAGTTTTTTTTATCTTTTTTAGGGTTGTATCCAGGGTGAAAATATTTTTGTGAATCTTTCGAGTATATAGCCTTTTGCTCAATAAAAGGTTCAAGCATAGAGGGTTCTAAATTAAAAAACACTTCTTTTTCAAACCTAAGTGAGCTTAAACCGAAATAGTCTATTCCATTTTTGCAACTAACGTTTAAGTATGACCTATATTTAAGATCTTTATATAAGTTATCCCAAACCTGTCTCCAATTTTCGGGTTTATCCTCATCGTAAAGATTAAAGAATGTGTTTTTCAAAGTAGAAAATCTTTGTTGTCCATCAAGCAAGTATACACAACTATTAGCAGCGTCAATATCGTTGTTATAACAAACAGCCCTAGCTGCAAAATCATCATTCTTCCCTTCGAGACTCAAGAAATTACCTGTAGGTAAATTAACGATAAATGATGATAATAATGTTTTTTGTTTTTCTGATTTCCAAACAAAATCTCTTTGAAAATTAGGTAATACGAACTCGTTGTTTTCGCTTCTATCTATCAATGAACTGAGTGTTGGTTCTTTTACTTCCATTATTAAGATTTATTATACAAAACAACTTGCACAACCTTCTCCATCGGCGTCCAAAATCTGGTCCTGCCATGATTTCGATTGGTTATTACGATTAATACGAAGGTAGTGTTCTCTTTTGATATTGGCAATTCGAATTGGATTACGTAATTCCTCTAACGTTTCAGAATCCATCCATGAATAGCCATCTTTTTCATATTCCATGGCCTTTTCAAATAAATCAGCATGATGCTCAAGTAACCAGACCCATTCAATTTTTTGTTGGTAAAAACAAAAGAAACAACCGGATCGGCTTCTGCTATAGGTTCCTTTTTTCAGTTCCCCATTGATCTCAACTTCATATTCCAAAGGCTTATAGTAAGCAGGAATCCCAACACCCGAGTCTTCAAGAATTTTAAAAATATCCTCCAATACCAAGTTGTCCTCATTATCAACTAGTGGGAAATGATCAAGCTTTCCGACGGGATAATCCGTTGATTTAAGCATTTCAAAAACAATTTTATTGTACGACGAGACCGAAATGTCTAATAGGGCATTCAGTTTTTGCTTAAGAGAAAAAGTAGGCGAAATAGGTTTTTCAGCAAATTCCAAAAATCGGTTCACAAAATGCGTTGGAATATTGGTTTTTACATGTTCACAGAATGTGCCTAGTTTACCGTTAGACAGGACCAATTTATTTACATCCTCACTCCAAATATTTCTTCTAAAAGGAAAGATGGATTGTACCGTCTGTTTTTTGGAAATATAACCGTCTCTATCCTCATCACCTCTAATGCCCACGTAGGAAATAGTAGGCAATTCCCCAATGTAATTTTCAAAGGGTTCTAATTTCAGTTTTTTGGTGCACCACCTAGAAGTAGAAGAGGGTAGATACCCACCGTACATAGAAAGAAAATGATCGAAGGGACTTTTATCAGCTACGTTATGTAAATCAACGGCATCCAATTTTTTAATGGATTTGCCCATTTTACTTTCAAGCCGGTCAATCAGTTTATAGGTTTCGTCAAGTTCTCGACCGGTATCACTGGTGTAATATTCAATGTCTAGCTCAGGATACAAAGCATTCAAATAAATAGCTAACGCAGCACTGTCTTTACCTCCGGAAATCCCTAATATGTGTCTTACCTTTGTCATTTAACAATGATTTTTTTAAGGGCATCAATAAGTGCTGCCTTGGATACATTCTTTTGATCCTTTTCTAACAGTGATTGAATCTGCTTGCTTAGCGATTGAATCGTTTTTTCTTCCGCTTGATTTACAAAAATGTTTTCATTGATTTTGTCGCTTGCGTCACCGTTTAGTATGGAAATCTGGTACGCATTTCCAGTGGAGGAACCTTGCAACTTATTTAAGTCAATTAAATTGTTCAAGTCATCCAATAGCGCTTTTAAATTATCAATAAATACAGGGATGTCTTCATCAGTGCATTTGTCCAATTTTTTACCTAAAACGGCATCGCAAATGGATTCCCAGTAAGCTTTCTTAATATCGAGGGGCGAAGTTAGTCGCGTTAGTAATAGCTTTAATTGAGGGTTCAGAATTCGATTTTTATTGATGGTTCCAAATCGATCTAAAATAGCTGATTTTAATACGTCAAAAGATTCAGCTTCTATGGTTAAATGATGACTTATTTCCTGCTCAATAGATTCAATGAGTACATCATATGCGGTTCTAATTTCGCGAATCGCTTGTTTCAAGGATGTAATGAATTCAACTGAATTATCTTTTCTACTTAATTCCTCAAAATAACCCAGAGCCTCTGGTATTTGGGAGAAAAGAGCTGATTCTGGGTCCTTCGCATGTGCAATCGCTTGCCGAACACCAATTCCTTCCTTGGACAAGTTCTTTGTTTTTTTACTATAGTCATCAAGTCCCCTGTAAAACCTCAAGAAATTTCCATAAATCGAAATATAACTTGATTGCAGTCCTTTAACATTGGTTTCATTAAAGCCTACCATTTCTTTGTAGGAATCTAAATAACTGACATTAATTCCCTTCGAGGAAAGGCCTTTGATGAAGTACTTTTTCGGGTGTTTATAAACAAGGTCCAATACTTCAGGAGTTATCTGGGGGATATACTCACCATCATCGTAATATAATGAATACTCTTCCTTTTGAATAATCATGAAAATGGGTATCCAATAGTCTAGAAATCCTTTTTTCAAACCAAAAGGTTTTTCTTTCAGTACATCGTACAAATCTTGAACTGAAGTTTTCCGATTAGTCGAGTCTTCTAAAAGTACTCTGCTTTGATTCCATAATTTAGAAAAACTGGCATCTAGAGGTTCAAAAAAACCAACGCGTTCTCCTTCTTTTCTGTGAATTCCAGTTTGTTTGAGTAGGGATAAATAAATGGTTTTTTCTGGTGGAAATTTTGAAGGTTCAAATCCTAAGTCAATCAAATCGCCATGTTCAATGATTGCTTTGATGAGTTGTTTTCTAGCGGTTAATATTGGCGTTGAAATCGTATTTCTGTTAACCATTTCATTCTTGTAGATAGGAGCATCATTAAACCAAGAAATACACAGTACGCTTATAATTTTATTTAAATCTGTAATTGAATTTACATTGGTTTTTTCTCCGTTTACAAACCACTCAAAATGTCCAAGTGAGAAAGACTTTTCTTCAAAATATGCATTAATTAAATCAATCCGATGAGAAATATCCTCATTGATGATTCTTAGAGCGGGCTTGTCATCCAGATATTTAACCTGGATATTCATTAATTTCTCAAGCTCAATTAGGTTGTATTTTACCGAATTATCTTTTTTAGCCGAGGCAATTACAAGAGGTTTTATGCTCGATTTTATGGTGCTTAATTCTGATTCAGTTAGATCTTCAAATAAATAAATTATTTCACCATCGTAATTACTGTTTAAGTCTAGTAACTCTGTTTTGTCTTTGAAAACACAATTAAAAATCCTTGGAATACCATTGGTATAATAAGCCCGTTTGGCGAAAATACGTGGCAAGATTATGAGTTCCTTTAAGCGGGAAATCACATTGAAATCATGATCTATTTGATTGTTTGCAAGTACTAACTCTTCCTCGAGATTTAAATCTGTAGCTTCTTTGAAAATGTATCTATTTTTTACCCTTGAGTAAACGATAATATTTGAACTTTCTAATAATGCTATTAATTCAATGCTATTGTGGAATTTTCCTGTCGCCTTAAAATACTTTTCTATAAAGGTTTTGTCAAGTATACAAGCGTTGTTAGCGAAAATCGAGGTTATACAAATGAATTTAATGATGGAGGACAATTCATGGTAGTTGGAGCTAAATTCAATTTCTATACGGTCATTAATTTTCAATGCAGCTTGCCAAATGGATTTATTTGAATTCCGAATAGGATCTTCAATAGCTGAGTAATGGTATTTTATCAGATAATCAAAAATATTTTCTATGGTGAATATTTCGTGGTTTTTAATAAAACCATAGCAATAATCGGAATCCAAAAATCCAAAAAGTGATCTTTCATTTTGGCCATATTTTTGCAAACTTTTGGTAAGTAATTCGGCTGCAAAGGGGTCAAGTGGATATAAAAGCTCAAGTTCTTTCTGCTGTTTTTTATTTTTGACTTGAATAGCGCGATGTTGCGCCAACAAATCAAATAAAGGGTTTAAGTCCTTTTTATTTCGAATCCTCTTTGCTCCAAGTTTTTGGGCGGCGAAAAATAGCAATTGCTCAATTGGCTCATCAAATGGAATTTCCATCATTCGGCCTTGTACCTTCTCCCATTCTGAACGCTGTGCTACGCTCAGGTTGTGAGCGTAAGCGTTTATGTTTTGATGGAGTGTAGTAATAAAAAGTACATTTCTCAAGGGGTCATTTAAAAATTCACAAAGCTCCTGAATGAAATACATTTCTTCGGGATTTTTCTGTGCAATGAACTCTAAATGCTTACCAAATTCATCTACAATAATTACAAGACCAATGTGTTTATCATTCAACTCCTCTAAGAGAAAATTGAAATTCTTCAATATTACTTTATTCGTAGCGTCAATATATGTTGTTAATCCGAAATGTTCGCAGAAAGTAGCTTTAAATGAAATTGATTCACCTATAATCTTAACAAATTGATATTGATTGGAAATGTCTTGTTTGTTATTAAAGAAGAAGTTTTCTTGCAGGTGCTGTTCAAATGCCCAGAGAAAAGTTGATTTTCCAGTGCCGTAAGATCCAATCAAAGTGAAGCAATTTTGGCCTCGCTCGTGATTGTAAATAACTCGTTCAAATACTGCATTTGAATTGGCTGTAGGGATAAAATCTATGTCTTTGTCTTGATCCCTAATAATATTGGTAGAAACAAGCATAGTTTTATTCATAGTGTAAACGTAATATTTCAATAGGTGTTAATTCTGGAGAAACTTGGACCTCGTATCTTCCAGCATCTTCCTTTTTCGTTAAATAACCTAACGATTCTAATTGATTTAATTTGCTTTCAGTACCTTCTCGGTTGCACAAGAATAATTCTGAAACTTCATTCTGAATGTCAAGAATAGATATCGAAGCAGAAGCTGGGAATTTCACTTTAATTGCATACAGTAAAATCTCAGGTGGTAATGATTCTTTTGTATTGTAATTAAATTTCAAGACCGGTTCATTGTCAATATATACTTGTTCTAGTTCTTGAATAAGATTTATCTCAGTAAACAAGGTAGTGGTATCTTCTTCAATCGACTTAATATTGATTTTGGTAGACCTCAAGTAATTCTTGATAAATACTTTTGCATCAGTAGAGAGGGTTGTTTGACTTATAGAAATGTTATTTCGCAAACAATAGCGAATTAAAAAATCCGAAAATTGGGTTAAAGTAAATTCATTTCCAATTTTTGATTTACGAAATTCTGTAAAACCTAGTTTATAAATAGACGAGTAATTGGTGTTTAATAAATGAAAATGAAGGAGCCATATTGTTCCGAGGTCCTCTAAGTACGGATCAAATCCAGATTCATTAAGTAATGCCTTTGACCAATCAGAAACGCCATCTTCATCTTCCAATCCAATTGCCTTCACCCAATGTGATATTGAGGCAACCATGTTTTTACCAACCCCTAATTCAATTAACGCGTCATTCGATTTAAAATCACGATTATTTGTAATGAAATCAAACCCTTTTTTTATCCAGAATGATTTGCAATGAAAAGTTTCGTGACCAGAAAATCTAAAATTTGACATAGTTTCAAAATTACATTGATTTATTATGTGTTAATTTGAAAAAATCACATCAACATGTAAAAGTTTTACACAAATTTCACTCGTAAAATCCTATTCTATTTACGTTCAGTCTTCCTTCGATTTATTTTCACACCATCCCCTCCACGGGCCTCAGGTCGTTTACTTCTACTTCGAGCACGTAGCGGTCGAGTTTGGTATGGTATCGCGTAAAGGGTGCAATCAGGGGATAGCGGTCTTTAAGCAGCAGGAAGTCTTTAAAGGTCAATTCCAAGCGCAGTGGGTATTTATTACCGGAAAAGGCAAAGCCAAAGACATCGGGAATTTGTTGTTCATGGAGTGTTTCGTATTTAAATAAAGTTCCGGTAAATTCTACCGCTCCAATGCGGTCAATGTTATAGGTTTTATTTTTTTGGGTACTTGGTTCAAAGGCCATCACGGTGTGGTAGTTTTCGGTGAAGCCAAAGGGTTCCACGAGGCGGTCGGAGATGCTTTCGGAGTTGATGGATTGGTATTTTTTGAGTACCACTTGTTCTTTATTCATCATGGCCTTCGTGAGGCGTTCCACGGCTTTCCCGTTCTTGGCATGGAGCAGGTGGGTGGCCACCATCGGGAGTTCAGAACTCATATAGATTTTGCTGAGCAAGGAATCCTTCAATTTGGAAGATTTTCCGGTACTTAACACGAGTGCTTTCAGGAGATCGGCCTCTTCTGGCGTAAAATAAATGCCATCGGTAGGCTGCTGTTCAATGTAGTAGCGCTGGTTGTGGTCTTTATGGAGATCAAACCCACATTCTCGGAGCAGGTCGAGGTAGCGATACACGGTACGTTCGGTGGAGTCGAGAAAAGTAGCGAGTTGGTTAATGGTTTTATGGGGAGTTTCTTGCAGGTAGCTAATGAGTTGCAGCACGCGCAAGATCTTGCGTTGGTTAAGCATGGGGTAGGGTTTGTGGCAAAGAACAAAAAAAGGATTTAATCCCACAACTTTTTGACCCGAGCTGTCAGGGGAAAATTTGGAAAACCTCTGGGTGCGCCCTTCGATTTACTCCGGGTGTGGGTTTAAACCCACACCCGGAGGAGACACACTAAACAATCGAATAATTAATAATTCAAAATTTTAGTGATTTTCTCTTCCACAATGGGCATGCGCTCCTCGAGCATAATGGGGTGAATATGTGCCATTAAAAGCTCTGTTAGCATTCCTTGTTGGATTATTTCGTTCAGTTGATGTTTGATAAAATTGGAAATATCTACTTCTGCTTTAGCGATCTCTTCAACGATCTTTATGCGGTTGTCGATAATATAAATAATGTCCTCGATGTCATGACTGGTTCTATAATCTGAACCTCTGTCATTAAAGGCTTCAAACTTGGTTGCTAAATAGCATGGGGCAGCCAGAATTTGAATTTCTTGTTCTTTTGCCATAGCAGTCCATAGATTTTTAAACCCAATTTTGTACCATCGGTTTGCTGAACCTAAGGGTCCATCTTCTGCAGCCATTATATCTACCGGGATATCTTTATACTTGAAACTACATATTGCATGACCATAAGGATCGGGATGAAAGCCAAGTGATGCCAATTTCTCATTGATTTGTTGCCAGTGATTTAAATTGACAATGTTCAAGGTCATATCTATGTCCTTCGTTGGGCGAATTTCATCTGCTGCAGGATCATCCGTATATAGACTAACCACTGCACCGCCAACGAATACAATTTCTTTTTTTAATTCACCCAATGCTTTTGCAACTTCTGCAACTACTCCGATATTGATGATTTTATTTTCCAAGGTCAAATCGCTTTTTAAGTGCTACAATGGCAATTTCTTTTTCTCTTGCTCTTCCAACTCGTAAAGCATCAGTTAATGCAAGAAGTTCGTGTAATTTCAGATCTTTTAAAGCTGCTTCGGGTACAGTTGGATATAACGGAATAATGCTATGTCCGCGAACGGTTCCTTTACCGTATGGCCAAACATAAATTTCATTACTCTGAATTTCTGCATTCAAGGGTGCTGCTGCATGAGAAGTTGGAATCCCCCTTACTATTGCCCCAGGTTGTTGTGGGAACGTATAACGCAGTCCATATTGCAAAAACTCAATGAATGCCATCTTCATTACCGTTTTACCATCAGGAGCTAATAGTCCTGAAAATTTGCAACGCGCAACTGCTTCGCTGACTTCCGACTGGCTCAAACTTAACGATTCTGCCATAGGTTTTTGATTCCATGAAGGGTTATTGTCGCTTACTATTTTAAGTAATAGCACCACGTCTTGTGGTTTTAAATGTTGACGTTGAGTTTTCATTTTAATCAATATTGCGTATCGCGATATGCAATATTAAGAATTAAAATTCAATTATACAAGGAGATAGGAGTTAAATATCGCGTATTGCGATACGCGATATAGGTGTAAAGTATTTTCGTCATCCGTGCCTTTCGCTTGCGCTGAAGCTTCAGCGAAGGCGCACAGCGAAAGCGCAGATTTTTTGTTTCTTTTGTACTTGTATTGAGTGAATCGAAATATCAAGACAAAAGAAAGGCATTAAGCGCATAAAACCCGTCGCGGAGATTTTTTGCTGTTCCACGGACCCTGTTTTTCCACCGAAACTTTAGTGAAGGTGAAAGTAGTCTGAAGGACGTATCGAAGTGTAAGTGGAAAAAGTAGGGGGACTTTGTATTAAAACAAAAGAAAGGTTCATTGACCCATCATGTCATACCAATTTTAGTAATGACTTGGGTTGTCAATCGGGGAGGGTAGGTTTGTGACCAATAAAAATTCTAACAAATGATGAAATCTATCTTTTTAGCATGCACATTCAGCTTCGTGTGTTTTTTATATGTTGGGCAGGAAGTTAAGTTTTATGCAGAAATACCGAGTTATCGCATTGAATTAGATAGTTCATCCAATGAACATTTCATCAAGAAACAATACCGGAAAATCCCGGTAATGGATAATGTTAAAACACCCGGAACGGAATTAGGTTTGTATTATAAGCACCATACCAAAGGGCTAATTATGGTATGCTCCGGAGGGTTAATTTCAGGTGCATCTTTCGGTATTATCAATAATAATGTAAAAAGCAGCAATGTACTTCCAAAAACCGGCGTCGTCTTGGGGCTTGCCTTATCATTAACTGGATTGGGATTTATGCTGGAGGCGCCCGTACATATCAAAAGGGCTTCTGTATTACTGAATGCAAATGGTGTAGGACTTAAATACAATCTCTGAAGATTCAAAGAAGTTCAGTTCACTGACCCATCTTGTCGCACCAATTTCATCAATGACTTGGGTTGTCAATCGGGGAGGGTAGGTTTGTCGAAATAAATAAAAAATCAGAAAATGAAATATACAGCAACCCTATTATTCATCTCATTACTATCGTACATTTCAGCTCAATGGAAGGTGAAAAAAGTAGATAATGGCTTTGATACACCCTATACAGTTGCTTACACTGACGATGCGCAAAGTACCTTTTTAAAACTGGAAAATTATAAAGGGATCGCATTTTATTTATCTAATACTTATGTCTGTGAGGAAACAGTAACTGTGGATGTGTCATTTTTAGTAAACGGGGAATATAGCAAATATTCAATTGAAGCAAATGTCTCAGAAAATAAGAAAAGTGTCTTTTTATTTGATGACTTGTCTTCCGAAACAGATGTTCTTAAAGATTTTAAGGCTTGTACTATAATGAAGATCCGAGTTAATGATAATACATGCGATACAGAAATCTATGAGTTTAAAATGTCAGGGAGCACTGCTGCTTACGATGCTGTATTAAAACAATAAGCTCATGTCAAGAATTCTAAATCTTTCTAGTGTTGTTAAAAATCATTTATATCTCAAGGATAAAGATGATAAACATACATTCTTGAAAAAGAATAAGGCATCTGAAATGGGGTGGGAGATTTTGGAATATGTAAATTTACTTCCGTAATACTACTTTCCCCACCAACCATACCTTCCGATCATAACGCATCGTTTGTGCATCACCCACCGCGCTGTAATCAATGTTGCGCTCGTCCAAGGAAGCGCGCAGCGCTGATAAATGGCCTTGACGTGCCACACTAAAGGCCCGCAATTCTACCGATTGATTAAAGCGTACGATCAACGCATCGTCGTTTAGAAGAACGAGGTCTTTTTTAAAGTATTCGTAATAGTCGTTAAATGTCATGGAGTTTGGCAAATGCCTATTAAAACGATGGCTATTTACTACGTTACGGAATAACATGAAGATTATATCACATAGGAATTACTTGTCTTTGGTGCATGTTTAGGGGGCTTAATTCTCCTCTGGGTGCGGGTTTAAACCCGCACCTAGAGGAAGCCTACGCCTCCACCCCAATTAATTTTCTACTTTTGAGGCAAATTATTGCCATGAAAGTTGCCATTACCGGAGCCAGCGGTCACATAGGCGTTGCCCTCATCGAAGAATTGCGCCGCAGAGGCCATGAGGTGCGTGCCTTGGGTTTTCAGGATGTCGCTTATTTTGAGAAAAACAATATTGAATATGTGAAAGGGCATGTCAACGACCGCGCGGCCATAGAGTCCTTGCTGGAGGGTTGCGATGCGCTCATTCATTCCGCTGCCGTAATCTCCATCAACGGCGGACAAAACGGTCACGTGCGCAAGGTGAACGTGGACGGCGTTCGCAACGTCATGCAAACCGCCCTCGACCTCAAGATCCAACGCGTAGTGCACATTTCATCCATCCACGCCTACGATCCCCTTCCCCAAGACCAAGTGCTCGACGAGTCACGGAACTTCGTGGACAACACCGCCTTCGCCTACGACCAAAGCAAGCGCGACGGTCAGCTTACCGTGTTGGAGTTCGTGAAATTGGGCCTTCCCGCTGTGATTGTCAATCCCACCTCGGTTACTGGGGCGCCCGAGAACAAGCTTTCGCTTCAGGGAAAAGCCATCCTGGACATTTACCTTGGGAAAATTCCCGCCATGTTCGCGGGAGGTTACGACTGGGTCGACGTGCGCGATGTGGCCAGTTCCATCTGCAACGCCCTGACCATGGGACGCGTGGGTGAGAACTACCTGTTGTCGGGAAAATACTACACCATGAAGGATATTGTGGGCATTGTGAGCGAGGTGAAAGGAAGCAAAATCCGGGTGGCAAACGTGCCCGTGTGGGTCGTAAAAGCCGGCCTTCCCTTCGTGAAATTGCAGTCGTGGATTACGGGTAAAGCGCCGCTGTACACAATCGAATCCATTGAAATCTTGCTCCACGGTAGTCCGATGATCAGCCATGAGAAAGCACGGCTCGAACTGCAGCATAACCCTCGTCCGTTTAAAGAAACAGTTGCAGATTTAGTGGAATGGTTTAAAACGAACGGATATATAAATAATTAAAGGCATGACAGCAACAACGTTTGAATGGATCTCTTGGGCTTGGATTGCCATTGGGATCATTACCTTTTTATACTTGTTCAAAACCACCGCACCTTACGGACGGCATTCCAACGAGCGTTGGGGCCCCATGGTCGACAACCGCTGGGGATGGTTCATTATGGAGGTGTTTGTATTGGTGATCCTTGCGTATTTTTTGTGGGCAGGGGAGAAGACCTTGAACACCGTGAGCGGCATCATGGTGGGGTTTTTTGTGTTTCATTACTTCAACCGTTCGATCATATTTCCTTTACGGTTAAAAACGAAGGGCAAGAAAATGCCGGTGATCATCATGGTTTCGGCCATGCTGTTCAATACCATGAACGGATTTTTCATGGGCTATTACTTTGGTAATTTCGCGGAGTACAGCATGGAATGGCTCAGCGATCTACGGTTTATCCTTGGGATGGCTGTCTTTTTCACCGGAATGGCCATTAATTGGCACTCGGACGCCATTTTGATCAACCTGCGCAAGCCGGGAGAAACGGGGTATAAAATCCCCATGGGCGGAATGTTCCGTTGGGTATCGTGTCCGAATTTATTGGGCGAGGTGATTGAATGGGTGGGCTTTGGCATCCTAACTTGGAGTTTACCGGGCTTGGTCTTTGCTATTTGGACCTTTGCTAATGTGGTTCCTCGGGCCATATCGCATCACCGATGGTACAAGGAAAAATTCCCGGAATATCCAAAGGACCGCAAAGCGGTGATACCAGGGATTTGGTAGGGGTGAGCTCTCTGGGTGCGGGTTTAATCCCGCACCCAGAGGTGAATCGTTTGCCAAAGGAGAGAATTCATGTTGAAGCAAACTCCCATGCACTATAACGAAAATCTCAATAAAAAGT
The DNA here is from genome assembly GCA_947500875.1 of Flavobacteriales bacterium. GTDB lineage: Bacteria > Bacteroidota > Bacteroidia > Flavobacteriales_D > Crocinitomicaceae > UBA952. Next base: position 70,065 of record CANMUN010000007.1, read on the forward strand.
CATCGGGAATACCTCCTTCCAGTCGGTGGACCCAA